>NZ_JBMDXT010000567.1:0-9769 GCF_048594475.1 Nakamurella sp.
GTGTCGCCCGCCGCGACGACGACGACCGCCGCCACGACACCGGCCACCACCTTCACGCTGTCGTCCGCGGCGCGCAGCCTGCTGGCCGGCCTGCAGTTGGACGTCGGTTCCGGGACCGTCACCGGCACCCTCACCGGATCGGTGCTCACGGTCACTGTCGGGGCGCCCGCCATTCCGTTCCAGTTGCCCGTCGCCGGTCAGACCGTGTCTTTCACCGGCGCCACCATGACCATCGACGAGTCCACCAAGACCTTGACCCTGACCGCGAACGTGGCCGCCACCAACGGACTCGGCGGGTCGCTGACCGTCACCGTCGCCCACGCCGACACCACGGACCTGTCCGGCACCGACCTGACCGCGACCGTCGACGTCACCGGGATCTCGGTGCTGGGCACCACCGTCGAGGTGTCCGGGTCACTGTCCTCCACCGGCGGCACGCTGGCCGCCTCGCTGACCGGAACGCTGAGCGCCGACGCGGTCGTGGCCGACGGGGTGCTCACCGTCAAGGGCGGCAGCACCATCACCCTGGCCACCGGCACCGGCCTGAGCATCAACGGCACCGCGGTCCTCGGCTCCGGCGCGACCGCCTTCACCGTCGCGGTCAGCGGCACCGTCAAGGACGGCCAGAACTGGTCGCTGACCGTTGACAACACTGCCAACACTGCCGACACCCAGGCATTCAGCCCGATCGACGGCCTGACCATCAGCCCGGCGTTCACCGGGTCGATCACCGACACCGCCGGCGCGATCACCTTCGACGTCGCCGGCGACGACACCGGGAGCTGGACGACCGGCGGCGCGACCCTGTCGCTCACCCACGTCGAGGTCTCCAACGCCGCCGTGCCGAGCGGCTTGGCTTGTCCCGCCGCCGATCCCGGGCAGATCTGGTTCGACGTCCAGGGCGGCCTGGCCGACGCCGCCGCCGGCATCAGCGGCACCGCGCAGGCCTGCGTGGTCCCGGCCGCGAAATCCTTCCAGATCACCGCGAACTCGCCCACCATCGCGCTGCCCCACACCGGCGGCTTCTCGATCGACAACCCGTCCGTCTCGATCACCGGCACCGGTGTCGGCACCGCCCGGGCCACGGTCGCGGTGACCGCAAAGGCGACCCTGACGGTCACCCCGGACAGCGCGCACACGGTGCACGTCCCGGTCACCCTGAACTTCGCCGACGACGGCAGCTTCACCGCATCGGCCGGGGTCGACCTGGGGGCGCTCGGAGTCGGCACCACCGGCAGCAACGGCACCCTGGTGCTGGCCAGCAAGCAGATCACCGCCTTCGACCCGACCACCGTCGGCGCCTCCGGCGACCCGTTCACCCTGCCGGCCGGGATCACGCTGCTGCTGAACTACCAGCCCACCGGCGCGGTCAGCGCGGCGCTGAACAACCTGCAGCTGCCCACCCCGACGACCATCGCGGTCCGGGCCACCCTGTCCACCAACGGCTTCGCCGCCAGTGCCCATCTGCAGTTCGGCGCCGCCGACCAGGGCGCCAAACTGTTCAAGCAGAACACCCCGGGCGGCGCATCGGCCTACGTCAACGACCTGACGCTGGGCTTCCAGCTGGGTGCCGCCAGTGGCACGCTGACCGTGTCCGGCTCGGCCTTCGTGACGATTCCGAAGCTCTACCCGGACGGCCAGGCGTCGCAGGTCGAGGTGACGCTCGGCGGCAGCCTCGGCGTCAGCACCGACGGCTCGGTGTCGGTCGCCATCCAGTTCGACATCACCGGCCTGGGCGGACCCTGGACCGACGCGTTCGGCATCAAGGGCCTGTCGGTCGGCGAGGTCGCCGGCCGGATCGGCGTCGAGATCAGCCCGACGACCGCCGGCCTCCCGGTGCCCACCCTGGCCTTCAAGGTCGACAACCTCCAGTTGCCGAAGGTCTGGAACGACGCCATCGGCATCCAGGCCGGCGCGACGTCGTCGCTGAACCTCGTCTTCGACGTGAACAACCCCGTCCTGGGCGTCTCGATCGTCGGCCAGAAGACCGCGCAGAACCCGAACGGCATCGCGCTCAAGCCGTTCACCATCGTCAAGTCGGTCGCCGGCAATGCGATCCCGGCCTCCCTGCCGGATTCGGTCCAGGTCAGCACGGCGCAGCTGCTGTTCGCCCCGCTGGGCGGGAACGACGCCACGGGGAACGCCATCAACCCGGGGTCGACGCTGGTCTTCGACAGCACCATCGCCGGAGTTCCGGTGCACGTGGACGGCAACGTCGCCGTCCTGCCCTATCCCACCCTGACCGCCGACGCCACCGTCGGGAACTTCGCGGTGGGACCGGTCACCCTGAACAACACGGACCTGAAGATCAACCTGTCGGCGAACCCGGCGAACCCGCAGGCGGACTTCAGCTTCCACGGCGGCTTCACCGACAAGTACACCGGCATCTCGTTCCTCGCCGGCATCGACGAGGGTGCCTCCGCCTCGATGGCCAACGCGGCCGTCTCCCTGCACATCGCCGGCGGGCTGCCGCAGTACCTGCAGGCCGGCGCGGACCTGGCCGGGTCGGTGTCGGTGAACGGCAGCGGCGCCTCGTTCGCCGCCTCCGGCAACGCGTCGGTGACCGTCGCCGGACAGAACCTGGGATCGGTGCCCTTCAGTTACTCCACCACCAGCGGTGCGCTCTGGCAGCAATTGCAGGGGAGCGCCGGCCAGGTCGCGCAGGCGTTCAAGAACGCCTACGGCTGGACGGACGCGCAGGCGGCCGCCGCGCTGAACACCCTGCGGGCCACACCGTCTCAGATCGCCGGCGCGCTGCAGTCCGCCTACGGCGACGGCTACGACAAGGTCATGCGCGTCCTGCTGACCACCGGTTTCAGCGTCGACAGCGCGATCTCCTCGGTGAAGTCCGTGCTCGGCGCCGCGGACAGCCAGGTGGCGTCCACGCTGTCCCAGCTGGGCTACCAGCAGACCCAGATCACCACCCTGCTCGTCCGGTTCTACGGCGACGCCGACGCCCGGATCGCCTCCGTGCTGCTGGGTCTGGGGAACACGGCGACCAGCGTCGCCGGCACCCTGCACACGGTGTTCGGCGACACCGACCGCCAGGTCGCCGTGGCCTTCCAGCAGATCGGCGTGCCGGCCCAGACGATCCAGGCCGCGCTGACCAACGCCTTCGGTGACGGGCAGGCCGCGATCTACAACCTGATGACCTCCATCGGGTCGGCCGGCTCCGGCACCCTGGACGCCCTGGCCGGCGTGTTCAACTCGGGCGCCTACTCGCCGTCGTCGCACCCCTGGTACTCGGCGCCGCTGCTGTGGGACGTGTCCAACGGCAGCACCGCCGACGGGGCGCCCCTGCTGCAGTGGACCTGGAACGGCGGGCACAACCAGCAGTGGTACGTCCTGCCCACCGACGGCGGGTACGCCGAACTGGTCAACCGCAACAGCGGCAAGTGCCTGGCCGCACCTGATTTTGTTGCCGGACACCAGCTCATCCAGGTGCCGTGCACCGGGAACCCGAGTCAGCAGTGGTACCTGGGCGTCTACCCGGGGCAGAGTCTGACCGGGCAGACGAGGACCGTGCAGAACCGATCCACCGGGCTGTTCGCCGACGTCGCGGGAGCCAGCACCACGGCCGGCGCGGCCATCGATCAGTGGTACTACAACGGCAACTGGAACCAGCAGTGGTACTTCGGTCCGGCCGTCGGGTGATCCCGGCCCCCTGACCAGCGGTACGGCCCCGGCCCGGGACGCTCCGACGCGTCCCGGGCCGATCTGCGTCCGCGGGATCGGTCAGCGGGTGCGCGCCTCGGCGGCCAGGGCCGTGCCGGCCTGGTCGGCCAGCATGGCGGCGACCCGCAGCTGGTTCCGGCCGGGCCGGACCACCCGGGTTGCGGCGGTGATCCGGAAGTGGCCGTAGACGGCGCCGCCGCACCGGACGGGCAGGGCCACCGCCGTGTCGGTGGGCAGCCCCCGGCGGGCCACGTCCACCGGCCGGCCGCCCCGGATCAGGGTGCCGTCGTCGTCGAGAGCGGGCAGGCCGAGCCGGGTGGCCGGGTCGAATCTCACCTCGTCCACCTGCAGGAGCGCGCCGAGCTGGGTGCGGACGAGCTCGACCACCGCACCGCCCGAGGCCGCGCCCGCGGCCACCGCGCCGGCGGTGGAGAGCAGACCGTCCAGATAGCCCTGCTCGCGGCTGGCCGCGGCCTGCTGACGGCGCCCCCAGAGCGCGATCTCACCGACCGCCGCCCCGACCAGCAGCAGCAGGACCGCGGTCTCCACGTCATCGGGATCGGTGATCGTGAACGCGTGCACCGGGGCGGTGAGGAAGAAGTCGAACCCCGCGGTCGCGGCCAGCGCGGCGGCGATGCCGGCCAGCCGGTCGCCGGTGGCCGCCGCCGCGACCACCAGCAGCACCAGGACCAGCACCGCGGTGGTGGTGGCCAGCGCGTCCCCGATCAGCGACAGCAGCCAGCAGGCCAGCAGCGGGACGGCGACGGACGCGGCGAGCAACCCGCCGCGCCGGGCCGGGTGATCTTTCCGGTTGTCCACACCGTCGATCCAACCCTCGGCCGCCCGCGGGCGCCGTCGCGAAAACGTGAAAACCGGCTCGCCGGGCGTAGAGATTTCGTGAAAATGGCTCCCTGCCGGCCGATCCGGGTCTTCCATGGCTCCGGCGGCCGATCCCCGGCCGCGCCTGTCCCTTGCGGAGTGCTCGTGTCCGATCTGATCTTCGTGCTCGCCACCGTGGCGGCGTTCGCCGTGCTCGGCCTGCTCGTCCGGGGGGTGGAACGGCTGTGACGGCCCTGGTCGACGTGATCGGCGCCGTCCTGGCCGTGGCGCTGGTCGGCTACCTGGTGGTCGCCCTGGTCTTCCCGGAGCGGTTCTGAGATGGGCACGATCACCGCGGGCGTGCTGTTCATCGCGTCCCTGATCCTCGCGCTGGCCGTGGCCTACCGGCCGGCCGGCGACTACCTGAGCCGGGTGCTGACCCCGACCCGCCACTCGCGGGTCGAACGCGGGATCTACCGGCTGGTCGGCGTGGACGCCGCCGGCGAGCAGACCTGGGGGGTGTACGCCCGCAGCGTGCTGGCCTTCTCCGCGGTGTCCGTGCTGCTGCTGTACGCCCTGCAACGCCTGCAGGACCGCCTGTTCCTGTCGCTCGGCCTCCCCGCCGTCGCGCCCGACCAGGCGTGGAACACGGCGGTCAGCTTCGTCACCAACACCAACTGGCAGTCCTACTCGGGTGAGACGACGATGGGCTACCTGGTGCAGGCGGCCGGCCTGGCCGTGCAGAACTTCGTGTCGGCCGCGGTCGGCATCGCGGTCGCCGCCGCGCTGGTCCGCGGGTTCGCCCGCCGGTCCACCGACCGGCTGGGCAACTTCTGGGTCGACCTGGTCCGTATCGTGCTCCGGGTGCTGCTGCCGGTCGCGCTGGTCGGGGCGGTCGCGCTGATCGCCGGCGGCGTCGTGCAGAACCTCTCCGCCGGAACGGATCTGACGACCCTGGCCGGCAGCAACCAGCACCTGACCGGCGGGCTGGTGGCCAGCCAGGAGTCGATCAAGGAGCTGGGCACCAACGGCGGCGGGTTCTACAACGCCAACAGCGCGCACCCGTTCGAGAACCCGACCGGGTGGACCAACTGGCTGGAAGTGTTCCTGCTGCTGGTGATCCCGTTCGCGCTGCCACGCACCTTCGGCCGGATGGTCGGCGACGACCGGCAGGGCTACGCGATCGTCGCGGTCATGGGCGTGCTGGCCGTCGGCAGCGTGATCGCGCTGAACGCCCTGCAACTCGCGCACGGCGGGACGGTCCCGCAGGCCGTCGGCGCCGCCACCGAGGGGGTCGAAACCCGCTTCGGCGTCTCGCAATCGGCGACGTTCGCGGCGGCCACCACGCTCACCTCGACCGGTGCGGTCAACTCGTTCCACGATTCCTACACCGCCCTGGGCGGCGGCGTGACGATGCTCAACATGATGCTCGGCGAGGTCGCGCCCGGCGGAACCGGATCCGGCCTGTACGGGATGCTGGTGCTGGCGGTGGTCACCGTGTTCATCGCCGGCCTGATGGTCGGCCGCACCCCGGAGTACTTGGGCAAGAAGATCGGCGCCCGCGAGATGAAGTTCGCTGCGCTGTACTTCCTGGTCACCCCGATCGTGGTGCTGGTCGGGACGGCGGCGGCCTTCGCCACCGGCCGCCAGGACGCGGCCCTGAACACCGGACCGCACGGGCTGTCCGAGATCCTCTACGCGTTCACCTCGGCCGGCAACAACAACGGCTCGGCCTTCGCGGGCCTGTCCGTGAACACCCCGTGGTGGAACACCGCGCTCGGCGTGGCCATGCTGCTCGGCCGGTTCGTGCCGATCATCCTGGTGCTCGGGTTGGCCGGATCCCTGGCCGCCCAGCAGCCCACGCCCGCGTCGGCGGGCACCCTCAAGACCTATCAACCCCTGTTCGTGGGCATGCTGGTCGGCGTCACCGTGGTCCTGGTCGCCCTCACCTACCTGCCCGCGCTCGCCCTCGGCCCGCTGGCCGAGGGTCTGTAGGAGACGAGACCATGACCACCTCCATGACGACGCCCGCGGCGGGCGGGCCGTCCTCCCTCGATCCGGCCGGCGGGACGGTCCCGGCCGGCCCGCGCCGGACCGCAGGCGGGCTGCTCGACCCGCGGCAGCTCGGCCGGTCCCTGCCCGACGCCCTGCGCAAGTTGAACCCGGCGACACTCTGGCGCAATCCGGTGATGTTCATCGTGGAGATCGGGTCGGTCGGCACCACGGTGCTGGCGGTCGCCCAGCCGTCGGTCTTCGCCTGGTCGATCACCGTCTGGCTGTGGTTGACCGTGCTGTTCGCCAACCTGGCCGAGGCCGTCGCCGAGGGCCGGGGCAAGGCCCAGGCCGACTCCCTGCGCCGGGCCAAGCAGGACACGGTGGCCCGCCGGCTGACCGGCTGGACGCCGGGGTCGACGGCGGCGGCCGAACTGGACGTGCCGGCGACCGAGCTGACCGTCGACGACGTCGTCGTGGTCGAGGCCGGCGAGATCATCCCGGGTGACGGCGATGTCGTCGAAGGTATTGCCAGCGTGGACGAGTCGGCGATCACCGGCGAGTCCGCCCCGGTGATCCGGGAGTCCGGCGGCGACCGCTCGGCGGTCACCGGCGGTACCAAGGTGCTTTCGGACCGGATCGTGGTCCGGATCACCCAGCGGCCGGGCGAGAGCTTCCTGGACCGCATGATCGGTCTGGTCGAGGGGGCCAACCGGCAGAAGACGCCCAACGAGATCGCGTTGAACATCCTGCTGGCCTCGCTGACCATCGTCTTCCTGCTCGCCGTGGCCACCCTGCAGCCGATGGCGATCTACTCGGCCGGGCAGAATCCGCCTCCGGCGGGAGCCGGCTCGGTGGTCGTCGGGCCGGACGGGTTGTCCGGGATCGTGCTGGTGGCGCTGCTGGTCTGCCTGATCCCCACCACCATCGGGGCGCTGCTGTCGGCGATCGGCATCGCCGGGATGGACCGGCTGGTGCAGCGCAACGTGCTGGCCATGTCCGGCCGGGCCGTCGAG
The DNA here is from genome assembly GCF_048594475.1 of Nakamurella sp. Classification (NCBI taxonomy): domain Bacteria; kingdom Bacillati; phylum Actinomycetota; class Actinomycetes; order Nakamurellales; family Nakamurellaceae; genus Nakamurella; species Nakamurella sp. The sequence continues at coordinate 7,503 of NZ_JBMDXT010000567.1, forward strand.
GCGGCGGGCGACGTCAACACCCTGCTGCTGGACAAGACCGGCACCATCACCCTGGGCAACCGGCAGGCGAGCGAGTTCGTGCCGGTGCCGGGGGTGTCGGCGGCGGAACTGGCCGATGCGGCGCAGCTGTCGAGCCTGGCCGACGAGACCCCGGAAGGCCGCTCGATCGTCGTGCTGGCCAAGTCCGCCCACGGGCTGCGCGAGCGCCACCCGGGCGAGCTGGTCGGCGCCACGTGGGTGCCGTTCACCGCCCAGACCCGGATGTCGGGCGTCGACCTTCCGGTCGCCGGGGGCGTGCGACAGGTCCGCAAGGGCGCGGCCGCCGCGGTGATGGCCTGGGTCCGGGACCACAACGGCCCCCCGGCGCCCGGTGCCCCGGGCGCCGCCACCGCCGGCTCCGTCACCACCACCGTCGGCACCCTCGTCGACGGGATCAGTGCGGGCGGCGGCACCCCGCTGGTGGTCGCCGAGCTGGTGCCCGGCGAGCCGGCCCGGGCCCTGGGCGTCGTCCACCTCAAGGACGTGGTCAAGTCCGGCATGCGCGAGCGGTTCGACCAGATGCGCCGGATGGGCATCCGGACCGTGATGATCACCGGCGACAACCCGCTCACGGCCCGGAGCATCGCCCAGGAGGCGGGGGTCGACGACTTCCTGGCCGAGGCGACGCCCGAGGACAAGATGGCGCTGATCAAGCAGGAGCAGGCGGGCGGCCGGCTGGTCGCCATGACCGGCGACGGCACCAACGACGCCCCGGCCCTGGCCCAGGCCGACGTCGGCGTGGCGATGAACTCGGGCACGTCGGCGGCCAAGGAGGCCGGCAACATGGTCGACCTCGACTCCGATCCGACCAAGCTGATCGAGATCGTCGAGATCGGCAAGCAGTTGCTGATCACCCGCGGGGCGCTGACCACCTTCTCCATCGCCAACGACATCGCCAAGTACTTCGCCATCATCCCGGCCATGTTCGCCGCGGTGTACCCGAGCCTGGACGCGCTCAACGTGATGCGGCTGGCCAGCCCGACCTCGGCGATCCTGTCCGCGGTCATCTTCAACGCCGTCATCATCGTGGTGCTCATCCCGCTGGCCCTGCGCGGCGTCCGGTACACCCCGGGCAGCGCCTCGGCCCTGCTGCGCCGGAACCTGCTGGTCTACGGGCTCGGCGGGATCGTCGTTCCGTTCGTCGGCATCAAGCTCATCGATCTGCTCGTCTCCCTCATCCCCGGGATGTCCTGATGCGCCTGCCCACCTGGTTGTCCCATCACCTGGCCGCGCTGCGGGCGCTGCTGGTGTTCACGGTGCTGCTCGGCCTGGCCTACCCGCTGGTCGTGCTGGCCGTCGCGCAGTTGCCCGGCCTGCGGGACAAGGCGAACGGCTCCCTGGTCTCCTCGGGCGGGGCGGTGGTCGGCAGCGCCCTGATCGGCCAGTCGTTCACCGGTGCCGATGGAGCCGCCCTGATCCAGTACTTCCAGTCCCGGCCGTCGGCCGGCGGGTACGACCCGACCGCCTCCGGCGCGTCCAACCTGGGTCCGGAGAGCCTGGTGGACGGGCCGGCGGCCGGTTCGTCGGACGGCCCGGAGCCGTCCCTGCTCACCCAGGTCTGCGCGCGCAGCCACGCCGCCGGCGAGCTCGACGGGGTGGACGGCGGCCGGCCCTACTGCACGGCCGACGGCGTCGGGGCGGTGCTCGCGGTGTTCCACGACGGCGGGTCCACCGGGCCGGTGACCCGGGTGGTCAGCGTGAACCAGCCGTGCCCGGCCACCCCGTTCACCGGCCGGTACGCCGGCGTCGCCGTCGAGTGCGCGACCCCGGGTGCCGACTACTCCGGCGGGGTGATCACCCCGATCCGCGGCGATGCCGGCCCCCCGGCGGTGCCGGCCGACGCGGTGACCGCCAGCGGCTCCGGGCTGGACCCGGACATCAGCCCGGCCTACGCGGACCTGCAGGCGGACCGGGTGGCCCGGGTCCGGGGGATCGACCCGGTCACGGTGCGGGCGATGATCGCCGACCACACGACGGGCCGGGCGCTCGGGTTCCTCGGCGAACCGACCGTCGACGTGCTCGGGCTCAACATGGAGTTGGATCAGCGGTATCCGTTCGCGGGGTGAGTCGGGGTCCGAAGGGAGGTGCCGGTGGTGCGAGGCCGGTTGCGCGTGTACCTGGGTGCCGCCCCCGGGGTCGGCAAGACATACAAGATGCTGGAAGAGGGGCACCGGCGCCGGGAGCGGGGCACCGACGTGGTGGCCGCGTTCGTCGAGGACCACGGGCGG
>NZ_JBMDXT010000568.1:0-5656 GCF_048594475.1 Nakamurella sp.
CGCGCCCCGGCCCGCGTGCTCCTCCGCTCGGCCGGCGCGCAGCTCGGCTCCACGGTGCCGGGCTCGGGCCCCCGCCCCCCCCCGCCGAGCCCGGTCCCGCTGATCGCGGGGGAGATCACCGCGCTGGAGGCCGAGTACGACGCCACCGGCACCTACACCGTCCTCCGCGGCTACGACCAGGCCAACCGGCTGCTGCGCGGCCGGCGCACCGAGTCCTACACCCAGAGCACCGCGTCCGACGTGGCGACCAAGGTCGCGCAGCGGGCCGGGCTCCAGGTCGGCGAGGTGGAGTCGACCAGCACGGTGTACGAGCACCTGTCCCAGGGCGGGGTCACCGATTGGGAGTTCCTGGACGGCCTGGCCCGCGAGATCGGGTACGAGGTCGCCGTGCGCGACGGGAAGTTCTTTTTCGGCAAACCCAAGAAGGCCGACACCGCCCCGGACGGCGGCGGCGGTCCGGAGCAGCAGAACCCGCTCGTCGTCCGGCTGGGCACCGACCTGCTGCGGTTCCGGTCGCTGATCACCGCCGCCGAGCAGGTCAAGGAAGTCCAGGCGCGCGGCTGGGACCTGGCCCAGAAGAAGGCGCTGGTGGCCACCGCGCCGGCGAAGACCACCGCCGCGCAGCTGCCGACCTACACCCCGGTCGACATCGCCAAGAAGTTCGGCGACCCCGTCTACGTGGCCACCGACGTGGCCTTTCGGACCCAGGCCGAGGTGGACACCGCCGCCGCGGCCATCGCGGAACAGATCGCCGGCGCCTTCGCCGAGTTCGAGGGGGTCGCCCGGGGCAACCCGAAACTGCACGCCGGGGCGGCCATCACGGTGGACAACGTGGGCGCGCCGTTCGACGGCAAGTACACGATCACCGCCAGTCACCACCGGTACGACCCGAACACCGGCTACACGACGACGTTCTCGGTCACCGGGCGGTCCGAGCGCAGCCTGTACGGGCTGGCCAACGGCGGCGGCTCCGCCCGGCTCGGCCAGGGCCCGGTGGTGGCCCAGGTCAGCGACGCTAAGGACCCGCTGGAGCAGGGCCGGGTCAAGCTGACCTTCCCCTGGTTGTCCGAGACCTACGTCAGCGACTGGGCGCGCACCGTCCAGCCGGGCGCCGGCAAGGATCGTGGCGCCCTCGTGCTGCCCGAGGTCGGCGACGAGGTGCTGGTGCTGTTCGAGCAGGGCGACATCCGGCGGCCCTACGTGCTCGGCGGGCTGTTCAACGGGGTCGACTCGACCCCGAAGGGCAGCCCGGCGCTGATCGACGGCAGTTCCGGCGCGGTGAACCGGCGCTCCTTCGTCTCCCGGCGGGGCCACCGGATCGACCTCATCGACGAGGACGGCCGGACCGAGGGGATCACGCTGTCCACCACCGGCGACAAGCTGCAGCTCAAGATGGACTCGGTCGAGACCACGATCACCGTGCACAGCGACGGCAAGATCCGCATCGAGGGCAAGGGTGGCGTGCTGATCGACTCGGCCAGCAGCAAGCTCGAGCTCAAGGGCGGCGAGGTCGCCATCACCTCGACCGGCGGGGTCAAGATCGACGGCGGCAGCGGCGGGGTCGACGTGCAGACCAACGGCTCGCTCTCGCTCAAGGGCAGCACCGCCAAGGTCGAGGGCCAGGCCAGCGCCGAGGTCAAGGCCGGCGGCGTGCTGATCGTCCAGGGCTCGCTCGTGAAGATCAACTGACGGGACGTGATCGGACCATGCCACCAGCCGCCCGGGTCGGGGACCCGACCGGACACCCCGGCGTCATCGGACCGCCGGGGGTGCCGACCGTCCTCATCGCCGGCATGCCCGCCGCCACGGTCGGGACGCCGCACATCTGCTCGTTCCCGCCGCCCGCCGTGCACCCGCCGACGGCGATCGTGCCGCCCGGCTGCCCGACCGTGCTGATCGGTGGGCTGCCGGCGGCCCGGCTGGGCGACCTGTCCGCGTGCGGCGCGCCGATCATCGTCGGCGCCCCCACCGTGCTGATCGGAGGCTGAGTCATGGGGATCGGATCCGGAATCGATTTCGTCGGCGCCGGCTGGGCGTTCCCGCTGGCCACCGACGCCACCGGCGGCGTCGCGCTGGTCGTCCGCGAACGCGAGATCGAGGAGGCCATCCGGTTGATCCTGGCCACCGCGCCGGGGGAGCGGCCGATGCGGCCCGAGTTCGGCTGCCGGGTGCACGACCACGTCTTCGCGCCGATCAACGCGTCCACCGCCGGGGCCATCGCCTCCGACGTCCGGTACGCGCTGGAGATGTGGGAGCCGCGGATCACCGTGCACGACGTGCTGATCAGCTTCGACCAGGCCGACCTGGGCACGCTGTACATCGACATCCACTACTCGATCCGCGGGGTCAACGACCCGCGGAACCTGGTGTTCCCGTTCTACGTGATCCCCGACGAGCCGGCGCCCCCCGGCCTGCCCGCCGCGCCGGGCGGCCCGGCCGCCCTGGCGGCCCTGGACCGGGCCCAGACGAGAGGCTGACCGATGGTGCTGCCCGCCCCCAACCTCGACGACCGGCATTTCCAGGACCTCGTGGACGACGCCAAACGCCTGGTGCAGCAACGCTGCCCGGAGTGGACCGACCACAACGTCTCCGACCCCGGGGTCACCCTGATCGAGGCGTTCGCGCAGATGGTCGACCAGTTGATCTACCGGCTCAACCGCGTCCCCGACCGGCACTACGTCAAGTTCCTCGAGCTCATCGGGGTCGAGCTGCGCCCGCCGGCCGCCGCCCGCGGCAAGGTCACGTTCTGGCTGTCCGCGCCCCAGCCGCAGACCGTCGTGGTCCGGCGGGAGACCGAGGTCGCCACGCCCCGCACGGATGTCGCCGACCCGGTGGTGTTCTCCACGATCACCGACCTGGACATCGTGCCCTGCTCCTTCGAGCGGGCCGCCGCGATCCCGGTCGGCGGGGAGGCCGTCGACCACACCGTGGCGCTGCGGTCCGGCGGCGAGTTCGAGTGCTTCCAGAGTTCGCCGCAACCGGGCGACTGCCTGGTCATCGGCCTGTCCAACGCGGTGCCGTCCTGCGCGATCGTGCTCCGGATGGACTGCCGGGTCCGCGGGGTCGGCGTGCGGCCGGACTGGCCGCCGCTGATCTGGGAGGCCTGGACCGGGGCCGGCTGGTCGCCGTGCGACGTCGACCGGGACGACACCGGCGGCCTGAACAAGGCCGGCGACGTCGTCCTGCACGTGCCGGAGCAGCACGAGACCTCGATCCTGGCCCGCAACCGGGCCGGCTGGATCCGCTGCCGGCTCCTCGAACCCGAGGAGGGCCAGCCGACCTACACGCAGTCGCCGCGGATCCTGTCCATCTCCGCCTTCACCATCGGCGGCACCGCCCGCATGGTGCACGCCGAGGTGGTCCGGGGCGAGGACCTGGGCACCTCGGACGGCACGCCCGGGCAGCGCTTCGCCCTGCAGCGGCGCCCGGTGGTGCCCTGGGAGGAGCCGGGCGTGCTCCAGGTCATCGACGACGACGGCGTCACCGACTGGTCGCCGGTCGAGCACTTCGCCCAGGCCGGTCCGGACGAGACGTGCTTCCACATCGACGCGTTCGCCGGCGAGGTGCAGTTCGGGCCGGCGGTGCGGCAGGGCGACGGCACCCTGCGGCAGTACGGCGCGGTGCCGCCCAAGGGTGCCCACCTGCGGCTGTCGGTGTACCGGACCGGCGGGGGCGTGCGGGGCAACATCGCCACCGGCCAGGTGCGGGTGCTCAAGACGAGCGTTCCCTACGTGGCCCGGGTGGAGAACCGGACGCCGGCCGTCGGCGGGGCCCGGGCCGAGGACATCGAGGACGCCAAGCTGCGCGGCCCGCTGGTGCTGCGCTCCCGGGGCCGCGCGGTCACCGCCGAGGACTACGTCGAGCTGACCAAGCAGGTCGCCCCGGAGATCGCGCGGGTGCACTGCCTGGGCGTCGACGGCGGGGTGCGGGTGCTGCTGGTGCCGTTCGTGGCCACCGACGAGGTCGGCCGCATCCGCCGCGACGACCTCACCCCGCTGCCGGAGTCGCTGACCCGGATCGCCGCCTCTCTCGACGAGCGCCGCCTGGTCGGCACCCGCCTGGCCATCGAGCCGCCCGAGTACCAGGGGGTGACCGCGGTGATCAGCGTGCGGGCCCGGGCCCGCTACCGTCCGGAGGAGGTCCGGCACCAGGTCCTCTCGGCCGTCTACCGGCTGTTCGACCCGCTGCACGGGGGGCCGGAGGGCACCGGCTGGCCGCTCGGCCGGGCCGTGCAGGCCCACGAGGTCAACGCCGCGCTCGCCCGCATCCCCGGGGTCGACATGGCCGAGGAGGTCAACGTCCAGCTGTTCCCGGCCGACGCCGCGACCGGCCGCCGCGGCCAGTCGGCCCAGCGGATCCCGCTGGCGCCGACCGCCCTGGTGTTCTCCTTCGAGCACCAGGTCCGGGTGCGCGGGACATGAGAGTGCGGACCCGATGACCAGAGGGTTGGTACCCGGGCTGGCCAGCCCGTACCCGATCGGCGAGACCCTGCCCGGGGTGTTCCGCGGCGACTCGTTCACCCAGCGCTGGTGCGCTGCGCTCGACGAGGTGCTGGCGCCGATCGTGGCGACCCTGGACTCCTTCCCCGCCTACCTGGACCCGGCGACCGCCCCGGAGGCCCTGTTGCCGTGGCTGGCCGGCTGGATGGGCATCGCCCTGGACGGGCACCAGAGTGCCGAGCGGCAGCGGGAACTGGTGCAGATCGGGGTGGAGCTGCTGCAGTGGCGGGGCACCGCCCGCGGCATCCGGGCGGCCGTCCGGGCGCTGTTCGACCTCGACCCGGAGCTGGTCGAGTCCGGCGGCACCGCGACGTCGCCGCAGCCCGGGACCGCGCTGCCCGGCGGTGACCGGCCGGAGCTGCTGGTGCGGTTGCGGGTGCCGAATCCGGACGACTTCGACGTGCGCCGGCTCGACGCGCTGGTCGACATGGCCAAGCCGGCGCACCTGCCGCACCGGGTCGAGATCACCGGCTGAGCCCGGGGCTCGGGGCCGGCCGGCCGGGTCAGGTCGACTCGAGTTCCAGCTCGGCCTGCGCGGCGGCGTGCTCGCGGCGGGCCCGGGCGGCGGCGCTGTCGTCGCCGGCGTCCCGGTGCAGCTCGGCCAGCAGCTGCCAGGCCAGGTCCTGATAGCGGTCCACCTGCACCGACTGGCGGGCCGCGGCCAGCGCGGGGCGCAGCTGGCCCAGCGCCCGGTACTCCTGGGCCAGGGTGGCGGCCGCGGCGGCGGCCAGCACCCGCAGCCGGTCCCGCTCGCCGACCACGTACTCGGCCGGGCCGTCCTCCGGCAGCAGATCCCCCCGGTAGCGGGCGAGCGCGGCGGCGCGCAGCTCGACGGCCGAAGGATCGGCGCGCCGGACCGCCGCGTCGGCGTCGGCCAGGCCGCGTTCGAACGCCTCGACGTCCACCGTCGACCCGGCGGGCAGGGCCAACCGGTAGGCGTCCCCGCGGCGGGCCAGCACGGCCATGCCCGGCAGGCCGGCCTGTTCCAGCACCTGCCGGACGCTGGACACCGCGACCTGCAGCCGGCGCGTGCCGACCGCGAGGTCCACCCCGGGCCAGAGGGCGTCGACGAGCTGTTCGCGGTGCACGTCGCGGTTCGGGGACAGGGCCAGCAGGCGCAGCAGGGCCCGGGCCCGCGGCCGCAGCGCTCCCAGGTC
>NZ_JBMDXT010000569.1:0-2759 GCF_048594475.1 Nakamurella sp.
CTGGCGGGCGGCGGGCCGCCGGGGGGGGGACGCGGCCGCGCCGCCGGCCGGGGGTCCGGCCGGGGGCACGTCCATGCGGATCAGACCGATCCGACTGCGGGATCCGACTGAGGGATCCGGCTGCGGGATCCGATTGCGGGATCAGGCTGCGGTCAGCGCACCGCGCCCTGCTGCTCGGGCGTCGGGTAGTTGGCCTGGACGGCGAACAGCCGGCTGCCGACGATGTACAGGGCGAAGCCCATCCCGGCACCGATGAACCAGGTGTAGGTGGCGGCCTCGGTGGACCCGAAGAAGACGACCAGCACGCCGGCCAGGGCGGAGACCACCGTCGCGACGATGGCAACCGGGTTGTAGCCCTTGCGGTAGTGGTAGGTGCCGTTCGGGTTCAGCGTGTAGAGCGCATCCACGTTCACCCGGCGCCGCTTGACCAGGTAGTAGTCCGCGATCAGCACGCCGTACAGCGGGCCGATGAACGCACCCAGGATGTCCAGGGTGTAGTGGATGGTCTGCGGGGAGTTGTACAGGTTCCACGGCGTGATCAGCACCGACCCGATCGCGGCGATCATGCCGCCCATCCGCCAGGAGATCTTCTGCGGGTTGACGTTGGAGAAGTCGAACGCCGGGGACACGAAGTTGGCCACGATGTTGATGCCGACGGTGGCGATCATGAAGGTCAGCGCGCCGAGGATGACGGCGTAGACGTTGTCGAGCCGGGCGACGGTGTGCACGGGGTCGATGATCAGTTCGCCGAAGACCGGACGGGTCGCGGCGGCGGTCACCACGACCAGCAGCGAGAAGACCAGGAAGTTGACCGGCAGGCCGAGGAAGTTGCCCTTCTTCACCGCGCCGAAGGTCTTGCCGTAGCGGGCGAAGTCGCCGTAGTTCAGCATCGGGCCGGAGAAGTAGGAGACGACCAGGGCGATCGCCGACAGCAGCACCGGGATGACGGCCCAACCGGTCAGCGTGAGGCCGCCCTCGGCCAGGTTGAAGTCGATGTTGTCCCAGCCCGCGGCGGCGACCAGGTAGATCGCCAGCGCGAACATGACCACGTAGACGGCGGGTCCGCAGAAGTCGATGAACTTGCGGATGGCCTCCATGCCGCGCCAGAAGACGACCGCCTGGGCGACCCACATGATCATGAATCCGACCCAGCCCAGCAGGGACAGCCCGGCGAAACCGTATTGCGCGGTCTCGGCGTAGGGGGCCAGCCCGGGCCAGAGCTTGATGGCCAGCAGGACCAGGGCCACCGAGGCGAGGTAGGTCTGGATGCCGTACCAGGCCACCGCGATGAGCCCGCGGATGATGGCCGGGATGTTGGCGCCCAGGACGCCGAAGGAGATGCGGGAGGCGACCGGGTAGGGGGTGCCGGTGGCCTGCGAGGGCCGGGCGACCAGGTTGCACAGGAAGTACACGATGGTGATGCCGACCAGCAGGGCGACCAGCACCTGCCAGGCGGCCAGGCCCAGGGCGAACAGGCTGCCCGCGGTGACGTAGCCGCCGACGCTGTGGACGTCGGACATCCAGAAGGCGAAGAAGTTGTACGAGCCCCAGGTCTGCTTGCGCAGCGGGGCGAGGTCCTCGTTGGTCAGCCGGTCGTCGTAGCCGGGCTTGATCACGCCGGCGCCGGCCGGGTGCTCGGGGGTCAGGTCGTGCATGGACGGATGGTGGTGCTCAGGGGCGCCGGTCGCATCCTGGACGGGGGCGGCGGTCACCTGCTTGTCGGTCATGCTTCTTGCTCCTACCGATCGACATCTGGGCCGGGCACGGCAACGGGCTCGGTGGCGGGGAAAACACCGGGAACGACTCGACACAGTGCGCGGTGTGTCTGCGGATTTGCCGGATGGCCGTCCGGATCGGCCACCTGGGAACGCCCGACAAATTCGATGGGAACAGCATCCAACGCCCGTTCGGGTGAAGCAAGATATATCGTGCTCCGGGCCCGATATATCTCCACGGCGGTCTGACGGCGCCCCCCCGGTGGTGCGGTCGACCGCTCTGACATGGGCAAACGTCCGGGTGGTCCCGCGGATGCAGGAGGCAGATCACACCGCGACACCGCCCGGCCGGAGTCGATTACATCGGCAAAATGCTGTCGAAACAATGGCGAAACAAATGCCGGTGATCTGTCCCGGAATGGCCGGTCAGCTGCGCCGCCCGGTGCGCACCGATTCGAGAACGGAAAGGTAGGCGTCGGTGTTGCTCTCCGCCGCGGCGTGGTGCCCGCCGGGGATCGGGGCGATGCGCACGTCCAGGTCCAGCTCCCGGGCGAGTCCGAGCAAGGTCGCCTCGGCGGCGGCGACCCGAACCACCCGGTCGTCGGCCGCGACCTCGGGCCGGAAGTAGACGATGCGCGCGCCCGGGCCGAGATCGCGGGCCACCGCGTCGATGTCCATCCGCCGGATCACGCCGTACTGGTCCTTGATCAGCTGGGTCGAGACGCCGGGCCCGGAGATCTTCTCGTGCCAGACCTGGTCCACCTTGTAGGTCAGGTCGGGCCAGCGAACGTCCAGGAACGGAAAGCGGCCGGTCGACCACTGGGACTGCTGGGCCAGAACCTCGGCCGTCATCCGGACCCCGACTCCACCGTCGGTGTGCAGCGCCTCACTCAGGGCGGTGACCGCATCGGCGCGGGTGCGGCCCACATTGCGGACGTCGGCGGCGCCGAGCGGCGTGCAGTCGAGGTAGACGACGCCCAGGGTCGGAGCCGGCCGGGCCTCGCCGGCGGGATCGGCGCCGGATCCGGGGCGGCCGTCGGCGCC
>NZ_JBMDXT010000057.1:0-24182 GCF_048594475.1 Nakamurella sp.
GGACAAGAACACGGATGTCGGCGCGATCAACTCGGCCGGCCAACTGGCCACCATCCGAGCCCTGGCCGACGCCGGCGACGAGGAGGGGGCGCAGCGCTGGACCTCGCCCTGCCCCGTCCCCGAGCGCGGCTTCTTCTTCGCGCCAACGGTCTTCACCAACGTGTCGCAATCGATGCGGATCGCCCGGGAGGAGATCTTCGGGCCGGTGCTCTCGGTCCTGACGTTCCGCACCCCGGACGAGGCGATCGTCAAGGCCAACAACACCCCGTACGGGCTGTCCGCCGGCGTGTGGACGGAGAAGGGCTCGCGCATCCTGGGCATGGCTGGCGCGCTGCGGGCCGGCGTGGTCTGGGCCAACACCTTCAACCGGTTCGACCCGACCGCCGCGTTCGGCGGGTACCAGGAGTCCGGATTCGGCCGGGAGGGCGGGCGCGCCGGGCTGGCCGCCTACCTGGACACCGACGACGAGCCGCGGGCGCGCGACCTGGACGCCATCCGCGCGGCGGCCGATCCGGCCGCGGCCGACGGCATTCTCGGGGCCGTGCTGGACGAGGCGGCCGACGACCTGCTGGCCCCGCCACCCCCGGCGTCCGGGGCCGGGGCCGATGCGCCGCCCTCCGACGGCGCGAGCCCGGACCGGGTGGCGGTGACCAAGACGTACAAGCTGTACGTGGGTGGCGCGTTCCCCCGCTCGGAGTCCGGTCGCACCTACCCGGTGACCGGTGGCCCGCGCGGGTCGATCCGGGCGAACGTGGCCCAAGGGTCGCGCAAGGACGCCCGCGACGCGGTGGTCGCCGCCCGCAAGGCGTTCGGCGGCTGGGCGAAGGCGACCGCGTACAACCGGGGGCAGGTGCTCTACCGGATCGCCGAGATCATGGAGGGGCGCCGGGCGCAATTCGTCGACGTGCTCGGCGGGCGCCCGGCGGACCGGGACGCGGTCGACGCGGCGATCGACCGGTGGGTGCACTACGCCGGCTGGACCGACAAGCTGGCCCAGGTGTTCGGCAGTGCCAATCCCGTTGCCGGACCGTTCTTCTCGTTCTCGACGCCGGAGCCGACCGGCGTCGTCGCGGCCGTCGCGCCGGCCGGTGATCCGCTGCTCGGCCTGGTCTCGGTGCTCGCGCCGATCATCACCTCCGGCAATGCCTGCGTGCTGCTCGCCTCCCGCGACGCGCCGCTGGCGGCCATCACCCTGGCCGAGGTGCTGGCCACGTCCGACGTGCCGGGCGGGGTGGTCAACATCCTGACCGGAGACCCGTTGGAGATGGCGCCGCACCTGGCCGCGCACGGCGACGTCAACGCGCTGGACCTCACCGGTACCGACCCGGCCGACCGCGTCGCCCTGGAGGAGGCCGCGGCCGGCACCGTCAAGCGCGTCTACTCCCCCGGCCCGCAGGACTTCCGCCGGCCGCCCGGCACCGCCCGGCTGCGCGCGTTCCTGGAGATCAAGACCGTCTGGCATCCCACCGGCGCGGTCTCGCTGGCCGGCGGCGGCGGGTACTGAGCCGGGCGTTTCCGGGGCGCGGTCCCGGCCCCCGTCACGTGCGGATCAGCGCGCAGCTGACGGCACCTCCACCGTGCAACCGAGCCGGAAAGTGATGGCTCAGGTGCCGTCACCGCCCGACTGAGCTCCCCGCTCGACGCTCCGGCCGCACCTCGGCCGTACCCGCACCCCGGCGCCCCGCCCCACCCCGCTGACGGCACCTCCACCGGGCAACCGAGCCGGCTCTCCACCCCGCTGACGGCACCTCCCCCGGGCAACAGGGCCGCAGAATGATGGCGCAGGTTCCGTCACCGCGGGCCGAGCGCAGGCCGGATTGTCCCCATGTCCGACTTTCATCCACATTCGCGACGGCGGGCCGCGCGCCGGGGATCGGCACGACTGAACTGAGCACATGGACGGCGCTGTGCTCGCTCTGCACGCCGGGCTCGACGCGGTCCTGCGGCTGCAGGACGGCGTGATCCGACGCGATCAGGCGCTCGCCGCGGGGCTGCCCGAACCCACCGTCGACAGTCGCCTTCGCCGCGGCTCCTGGGTCAAGGTGCTGCCGCGGGTGTACGCCGTCGAGGTCGACCCAATCGCGCCGACCACCCGGGTGCGGGCGACATCCCTCTGGGCCGGCGACGACGCCGTCATCACCGGTCACGCGGCGGCCTGGTGGTGGAGGTTGACCGACCGCCCGCCCGACGTGATCGAGGTGGTCGTCCCCCGGGCGCGCCGGATGTCGGCGAGTCCGCACGTCACGGTCATCCGATCGGACCTGGACAGTCGCGAGGTCGAGCGGGAGCGCCGGCTGCTGCTCACGACGCCGGCCGCGACGTGCTTCCGGCTGGCCCGAACCGGACGGCCTGACCTCCTGGAGACCGCCCTCCGGCTCGGTGCGGGCGCGGGCGACCTCACCGAAGCGCTCACGCTCGGATTCCACCGGCGTGGCCAGGTGACCGCGCGCAGCCGCCACGCGGAGGTCGCGGACAACCCGTGGTCGAGCCCGGAGCGCGCTCTGCACGAGCTCCTGCGCCGAGCGGGCATCACCGGATGGACCGCCAACGCGGCGGTGTGGATCGCCGATCGACGTCACTACCCCGACCTGAGGTTCGACGACGTGAAACTGATCGTCGAGGTGGACGGCCGACGGCATCACAGCACCCCCGAGCAGCACGAGCACGACCACCGGCGCCAGAACGTCCTCGTCGATCAGGGCTACCTCGTGCTCCGGTTCACTCCGCGCCAGATCGCCGAGCAGCCGGAGGAAGTGATCGCCCTGATCCGCCGCACCATCGAGCGACTTCATCGAGCCCACGCGGCGGGCGCCTGAACCGGACCGGCCGGGTTGACGGCACCTGGACCGTGCTCAAGGGGTCTCCGGGTGACGGCCCAGGTTCCGCCAGCTCCGGCGCGCGACGTCAGGACCCCGGGGGCGCCGCACCCACGAGCGCCCGCCGCCCCTCCCCGACGAACCCCGGATCCGCGCACCCGCCGACTGAACCCCAACCATCCTTCAAGCCCGCAACGTGATGGCGCAGGTTCCACCAACTCCGGCGCGCACCCCAGGGACCCCGGTGGCGCCGCACCCACGAGCGCCCGCCGCCCTTCCCGGACGAACCCCGGATCCGCGCACCGACTGAACCCCAGCCATCCATCAAGCCCGCAACGTGGTGGCGCAGGTTCCGCCAACGGGGCGGGACCGGCCGCGTTCGTGCAGGCGACGGCGCCGGGCCACGATCGGCGACGGCCTCTCCGAGGGCAAGCCCGCCCCGAGGCGAAAGCCCACCCCGGCCAAGCCCGCCCCGAGGACGGCCCCGCACCGGGCCCGGTCCAGCCGTTCACGGCCGGTCGAACCCACGGGTTGCCCGGCTGCGAGCTTGATCACGAACGGGCTCCCCGCACGACATCGCGACCTACTTTAGAAGGGTTACCTAACTTCTACCTGGAGTGCCGCATGACACCGCCCCTTCGCGTCGCCGTCGTCGGCGCCGGACCGGCCGGCATCTACGCCGCCGATATCCTGACCACCAAGGACCCCGAGGCATCGGTCGACATCTTCGATCGGTTGCCCACCCCGTACGGCCTGATCCGGTACGGCGTCGCCCCCGACCACCCGCGGATCAAGGCGATCATCGTCGCGCTGCACCGCGTGCTGGAGAACGAGCGCATCCGGTTCATCGGCAACGTGCACGTGGGCGTCGACGTCAAGGTCGACGAGCTGCGGCACTACTACGACGCCGTCGTCTTCGCGACCGGCGCCGAGCGGGACCGGTCGCTGCGCATCCCCGGTGAGGACCTGCCGCGCTCGTACGGCGCGGCCGACTTCGTCGCCTTCTACGACTCCCACCCCGATCGCGAGCAGACCTGGGACCTGTCGCAGCAGAGGTCGGTGGCCGTCATCGGCGTGGGCAACGTCGGGCTGGATGTGGCCCGGATCCTGGCCCGCTCCGCCGACGAACTGCTGGCCACCGACATCCCGCCGCACGTGCATGCGGCGCTGGCCGATTCGACGATCACCGACGTGCACATGTTCGCCCGGCGGGGTCCGGCCCAGGCCAAGTTCACCCCGGTGGAGCTGCGCGAGCTGGACCACTCGCCGAACGTCCAGGTGCTCGTCGCGCCGGAGGGCATGGAGTTCGACGCCGAGTCCGAGGCCGCGCTGGGCCGGAGCAAGTCGTTGCGGATGGTCGTGGACGTGCTGTCCGACTGGGCCATGCGCGACCCGCGGCCGGGCCCGCACCGCCGCATCCACATCCACTTCCTGGAGAACCCGGTCGAGATCCTGGGGTCAGCGGGCGCCGACGGCGGGGTGACCGGCCTGCGCACCGAGCGGCAGGAGCTCACCGGCGACGGCTCGGTCCGCGGCACCGGGGAATTCACCGATTGGGACGTCCAGGCGGTGTACCGGGCGGTCGGCTACCGGTCGGAGGCGATCGAGGACCTGCCGTTCGACACCTTCCGCCTGGTGCTGCCGAACGACGGCGGCCGGTTGATCGACCTGGACGGGGACCGCATGCCCGGGCTGTACGCGACCGGGTGGGTCAAGCGGGGTCCGGTCGGCCTGATCGGGCACACCAAGTCCGACGCCGCCGAGACGATCGCGAACCTGCTGGCCGATGCGCCGGATCTGACCCCGGCCCCGCACCGCAGCCCGGCCGACGTCGACGCGCTGCTGGCCGGCAAGGGCCTGCCGCTCACCGACTTCGCCGGCTGGGACCGCCTGGACGCCCACGAGCTGACCGCGGGCGAGCCGGTCGGCCGGGGCCGGGTCAAGGTCATCTCCCGCGCCGAGATGACCCGGATCGCCGCCCGCGCCTGATCGCCCGAACGACCAGGAGCCACGCCCCCTCCCGGGGGCGTGGCTCGTCCGGTCCTTGGCCGGTCAGCGCAGGGTCGCGGCCTCCAGGTCGATCCGCTCCTCGGTGGTGAGCGCCAGCTCGGCGCCGGCGGTCTCCTTGCTGAACAGGAACGTGATCCCGGACAGCACGCAGAGCACCACGAACAGGATCGCGATCGGCACGATGCTGGTACCACCGGTCGAGGCGAGCAGGGCGGTGGCGACCAGCGGGGCCAGACCGGCGCCCAGCGTCGAGGACACCTGGTAGCTCAGCGCCACCCCGGTGTACCGGGAGTCGGCCGGGAACTTCTCGCTCATCCAGGCGCCCATCGGGCCGTACATCAAGGCCTGCACGATCGGGTTGCCCAGCACGAACGCCAGCAGCAGCGCGGCCCAGGAGCCCTGGCCGACGAGAGCGAAGATCGGGAAGATCAGCACGGCACCGGCGATCGCCCCGGACACCATCACCGGTTTGCGGCCGACCCGGTCGGACAGCGCCGCGAACGCAGGGATCGTCAGGATGTGGATGGCATTGGCCACGGTGACCAGGATCAGCGCCGACGTCCGGCTGTGCCCGGCCGACACCGCATAGGTCAGCATGAACGTGGCCAGCAGCGACTGGATGAACAGCGGGGCCAGACCGCCGACGACGGCCTCGAGAGTCTGTCGGGGGTAGTGCCGCAGCACGGTCAGCAGCGGGGCCTTCTGCTTGGGCGCGGCCTTGTTGGCGGCCTTGTCGGCGGCTTCGGTCGCGGCCTTGGCCGCCATGGCGGCGACGAATTCCGGCGACTCGGTGACCCGCATCCGCATGAAGAACGCGATGATCACCAGGATCGCGGACAGCAGGAACGGCACCCGCCAGCCCCAGGCCAGGAACTGGTCGTCGGGCAGCACGGAGAACGCGGTGAGCACCAGCGTGGCCAGCACGGCGCCGGACGGGCCGCCGGAGGCGACGATGCTGGCGGCGAACCCGCGACCCTTGGGCGCGGCGTGTTCCATCGACATCAGCGCGGCCCCGGCCCATTCGCCACCGACCGCGAAGCCCTGGATGATGCGCAACGTGACCAGCAGGATCGGCGCGGCCATGCCGATGGTCTCCTGGGTGGGCAGCAGGCCGATGAGGAAGCTGACGCCGCCCATCATCACCAGCGTGATGATGAGAATGTTTTTGCGGCCGAACTTGTCACCGAAGTGGCCGAAGATGACGCCGCCGATCGGGCGGGCCAGATACCCGACCGCCAGGGTGCCGAACGAGGCGATGGTCGCGGCCATCGGGGACAGCTGGTGGAAGAACAGGGACGGGAAGACCAGGCTGGCGGCCGTCCCGTACAGCAGGAAGTCGTAGTACTCGACGGTGGTGCCGAGATAGCTCGAGATCATCGCCCGGCGGCGGGCACGATCCTTCTCCCCGTCGACGGTGGGGACGACCGCGGATGCGGCGGCGGGCTGGCTCATGGACGCTCCATTGAATCGTTGGGCCTGAGAACGGGGCTGGTTCCCCGGGGCGCGCTCCCGGTCTTGTGCATATTTCGCACGTTGCCGTGCGTATAGAGAACATCGTCGGGACCTGGGCGGCCGTTGTCAAGAGGGTGTGGCGGATACGCTGACGCCCATGGCTCAGGCGACCGGAACATCGACCGGCGGCGCACAGACCCTCGCCCGGGGGCTGTCCGCGCTCAAGGCCGTGGTCGCGGCGCCGGACGGGCTCTCGGCCCAGGATGTCGGCGACCTGCTCGGCGTCCACCGCACCATCGCCTATCGCCTGTTGACCACCCTGGTCGACGCCGGCCTGGTCAGCCGCGGCCCGGACGGCAAGTTCCGCGGCGGTGTCGGCCTGCTCCAGCTGACCGCGGGGGCGTACAACACCTTGCGGGCGGCCGCGGTGCCGATCCTGCGCCGGCTGGCCAACGCGGTCGGTTCCACCGTGTCGTTGCTGGTGGTGGAGAACGGCGAGGCGGTCGCGCTGGCCGTCGTCGAGTCCGAGACATCTCGCTACCGGATCGTTTTCGCTGAAGGCAGCACCCACCCGTTGGACCGGGGGGCGGCCGGCCACGCGCTCTCCTCGATTCTCCCGCCGACCCCGCAGGACGGCGACCGGGTGCGCCGGGCCCGCGCCGACGGCTATGCCACCTCGTTCGCCGAGGTCGAACCGGGCGCGTACGGGCTGGCCGTCCCGATCCCGTATCCCGACCGTGCGGTCGCGGCCTGCATCAACCTCATCACCTACCGGCCGGAACTGATCGAGCAGGCCCTGCCCGCCGTGCTCGCCGCCGCCGCCGAGCTGGGGCGGGCCCTGTCCGACGGCGCCCAGAACTGACCGGGCACCGATCCGCCGGTGGTCGGACGGCTCTCAGCCACGGCCCAGCGCGGTCAGCACCGCAAGCACGCGCCGGTGCTCCTGACCGGTCGACTCGATGCCCAACTTGCTGAAGATGTGCCCGACGTGCGTCTCGACCGTCTTGTCCGACAGCACCAGCGCCCGGGCGATGGCCGGATTCGAGCGGCCCTGCGCCATCAGGCCCAGCACGTCCCGTTCCCGGTCGGTGAGCCGGTCGAGCGTGCGGTCCCGCCGACCCCGGGCGACGAGCCGGGCGACGACGTCGGGGTCGATCACCGATCCGCCCGACGCCACCCGACGGACCGCCGCGGTGAACTCGGCGACGTCGGCGATCCGGTCCTTGAGCAGGTAGCCGAAGCCGGCCGGGTCGTCGCCGAGCAACTCGAACAGCGTCTCGGTCTCCACGTGCTGGGACAGCACCAGTACCCCGATGCCCGGGTGGTCGCGGCGGATGTGTCGGGCCGCCCGGAGGCCCTCCGTGGTCTGCGTCGGCGGCATCCGGATGTCGGTGACGGCGAGGTCGGGAAGCAGCTCGGCGACCAGGGTGAGCAGCCGGTCGGCGTCGCCGGCAACCCCTACCACCTCCATCCCGGCGTGCTCCAGCACGTGGGTCAGCCCCGCCCGGAGCAGCGCGGAGTCCTCGGCGAGCAGCACCCGTGTCCGGCCCGGCGTCGTCATCGCCGCACCTGCGGCGGTGGGGTGCCGCTCTCCGGGTCGGTCACCGGCAGGACCGCCCGCACCACGGTTCCGGCCCCTACCGGGCTGCGCACGTCCAGTCGACCGCCGGCCGCCGCGACCCGGTCGGCCAACCCGCCGAGCCCGGATCCGGCCCGGACGACCGCTCCGCCGGGACCGTCGTCGGCGATCTCGACGTCGAGGGTGGCGGCGCCGTGGCCGATCGTGACCGTGGCCGCCGCGCCGGGCGCGTGCTTGCTGACGTTGGCCAATGCCTCGGCGACCAGGAAGTAGGCCGTGACCTCGACCGACGCCGGGTAGCGGCCGGACGGCACCGTCGCGATCGTCACCGGGACCGGACTGCGCTCGGCCAGCGCGAGGATGCCGCCGGCCAGACCGCTCTCGGTCAGCACCGCGGGATGGATGCCGCGGGCCAGATCACGCAACTCGGTCAGCGCAGCGGCCGCCTCGCCGGCGGCCGTGTCGAGCAGCTCCCGGGTGTGCGCGTCGTCGTCCGGAAGGCTGGCCCGGGCCAGGCCGACCGCCAGACTCAGCGTGACCAGCCGTTGCTGCGCGCCGTCGTGCAGGTCGCGTTCGAGCTGGCGCCGGGCCGCGTCCGCGGCCTGCACGATGCGGGCCCGGGATTCCCGGACCTCGGCCAACTGAGCCCCGATCTCGGCCCGCATCCGGGCGTGGTCCAGCGCGAGTCGCGCGGCGGCCACCACCATTTCGAGCAGCTCGGGCTCGTCGCTCAGGTGCGAATCGACCACCATCACCCAGTCCGCGCGGGTGTCCAGCCGGACCGCGGTGCGCCCCGGCGGCAACCGGGCGGGGTCGACGTCGACACCGGCGACGTCACGGTAGCCGGTCCGGTCGTCCTCCCGCAGGGCCAGCCGGATCTCGTTGTCGCCGACCGCACTGCGCAGCGCATCCTCCAGCGCCGCCGGGGTGGGTCCCGGATCGAGACCCACCAGCGCCTGGCCGACGGCGGCGCGGGCGACCGCGGCCCGGCGCAGCTCGGCCCATTGGGCCACCGGAGCGGACAGCAGGAGCAGCGGCCCCACGGCGTAGACGAGTTCGTCCGGCAGGTCGGGCTCGAATCGCGCGGTGAGGTCGACGAGAACGCTGTACGCCGCGATGGGCATGGCCACCAGTACCAGCCGGTTCATCGACCTGCGGCGGTATCCCTGCGATGTCCGCCAGTGCCACACGATCACCCCGACCACGGTGATCGTGAACAGCTGGCTGATGAAGATCGAGAGGCCGTCGATCCGGGCGAGCGCCGCCGGGTCGGCGTCGACCAGCAGCGGATTCTCCGGACAGGTGGCACAGCCTTCGACCTGGTGATCGCGGAACAGCAGCAGGAGCACGTTGTGGCCGACGTTGTAGGTGTAGATCGCAACCACCAGGGCCGCCTCGAAACGCGATCGCAGTCGCCCGGACGGCCAGGCCAGACCCAGATGGGCGAGGGCGGCCTGATACGCACTCACGGTGGCGAGACCAATCGCGAACGACCAGGTCTCGTGCAGATAGCCCACCGATCGCAGCAGGTAGAGGTAGCCAACCACGCTGAACAGCAATCCGATCCGGCGGTCCGGATGCTCGGCCGCCGACAGGTGACCCACGATCAGGTACGCGGCCGCGACCACGGCCGACGACAGCACGAACAGCGTGGGGTCACCGAACGGCTCGGGCCAGCCACCGAAGTACGCGCAATACAGGACGAAGATCAGTGCGGCGCTCGCACCGACGATCCCGGCCAGCCGTCGACGGGTCGACACCCCTACCCCCGACCCAGGAACGAGCGGATGACGGAGGCGGACACCCGCTCCTTGGCCACGAAGCCGGCCGCCGGCGCCGATTCGACCCGGCCCCCGAAGTCCGCCGGGTCCCGCCCGGACGTCAGCACGATGACTTGATCGGGATGCGTGCCGGACAGCTGACGGGCCAGGGCGAAGCCGTCGGTGTCGGGCAGCTGGATGTCCAGCAGCACCAGCCGGGGCCGCAAGGTGCGAGCGGCCCCGGCGGCCGCGGCCCCGTCCGCCGCCTCGGCCACCGTGAAACCGGCCGACTCGAGCATCCGTCGGGCCAGCCGGCGGAAGCCGGCGTGATCGTCGACCACGAGCACGTCCGTCCGCGCTTCGGAAGGTTCGGCCCGGGCGACCATCGCCCCAGTGTGGGCGACGGCTCCGACCTGCGCATCGGGGCGGGCCCTGAGCCCGATTCGCGGGCCTGCCCCGATCCGCCGGCGCCCAACCGGGGCCATCGTCGGGAGCGGCAGGCCGACCCGTCCCGGTGTCGCCGCCGCACCGATTCGGAGGCGATCGTGATGAACGACAGCACCGTCCAGCCCGCCGTCACTCCCCCCGGCCCGCGTGAGCCGCTGACGGCGACGCCGGCCCCCGGCGGGCACCGGATCCGGGGCTGGAGTCTGATCGGGTCCGCCGCGCTGGCGGTGGCCGGCAACGTCCTGCATCCCCGCAGCACGGGTGACGGCGTCGAGGACTACCGGATGATCGCCGGCTCGGTCGTCTGGCCGGTCGCAACGCTGCTCATCGGGATCGCCCTGGCGGGGCTGGTGATCGGCCTGGTGCCGATCTGCCGGTCCGGCCGCGGCCCGGCCGCCGCCGGCCGGGCGGCCGCACTCGACGCGGCCGGCTGGGCCCTGGTGGTGGGCGGCACGATCGGCGTCGCCCAGCAGGGTGTCGACGGCATCGGTCTGCCCCGGCAGGCGGCGTCCTTCGTCGCGGTGGAACCCGAGTGGAACGCGTTCCCGTACTGGTCGGCCGATGCCGTCGCCGCGATCAACAGCTCGCTCGCCGTGATCTGGTACGTGCTCGTGCTCGGCGTCGTCCCGGTACTGCTGGCCGTCGCCTACCGCGGCCCGCGCGCGCCGGGCCGGGTCCTGCGCGCCGCGGCGGCCGGGGCCGGCATCCTCACGGCGGCCACGGTCGTGGTGATCACCGTCGGCGGCGGGAACGGCGTCACCGACGCGCTTTTCCTGGCCGGGTCGTTGCTCGTCACCGGCTGGTTCGTCGTGCTGGGGGTGGCCGAGGTGCGTGACCCCCGCGGCTGATTTCCGGAGCCCGGCCTGATCACCCCGCGAGGCCTCTTGACAGACCCTCCCGACGTCGACATAGTGTTCGTATAACGCACGTGCATGTTCGTTAAACGCACATCACTCAGACAGTCGAGGGAGTCAACGATGACCAACACCCCGCCCGCCGACGACGCACCGGCCGGACCCGGCCCGGACCTCGACGCCGACGTGCTGATCGTCGGTGCCGGCCCGGCCGGTCTCGGCCTGGCCAACCTGCTCGGGCGGCAGGGCGTGCGGGTGATCGTGCTGGAGCAGCTGCCCGAACTGATCGACTTCCCCCGCGGCGTCGGGCTGGACGACGAGTCGCTGCGCTCGTTGCAGACGATGGGCCTGGTCGAGCAGGTGCTGCCACACACCACGCCCCAGCACGTCATGCGCCTGGTCAACGGCAAGGGCCGGGTGATCGCCGAGATCAAGCCCGGCACCAAGGAATTCGGTTGGTCCCGGCGCAACGCGTTCGTCCAGCCCCTGGTCGACAAGGTGCTGGCGCAGGGACTCGACCGCTTCGACCACGTCGACCTGCGCTTCGAGCACACCGTCGAGACCATCGCCGACCACGGCGATCACGTCGAACTGGGGGTGTCGACGCCGCGCGGTCCACAGACCCTGCGGGCGGCCTACCTGGTCGGTGCCGACGGCGGAAAGAGCCGCACCCGCAAGCACATCGGCGTCAGCTTCGAGGGGCAGTCGCCATCGACCCGATGGCTGGTGATCGACGTCAACGACGATCCGCTGGGCACCCCGAACGTCTTCCTGGGCGCCGACCCGCGGCGGCCGTACGTCTCCCTCGGGTTGCCGCACGCCATCCGCCGGTTCGAGTTCATGCTGTTCGACGACGAGCCCGATTCGCTGGTCGACGACCCGACCTTCGTCGAAGACCTGCTCAAGGACCATGTGCCGCACCCGGCGTCGCTGAACTTCATCCGTCAGCGCGTCTACACGCACCACTCCCGGATCGCCGGCTCCTTCCGCCAGGGACGCATCTTCCTCGCCGGCGACGCCGCGCACCTGATGCCGGTGTGGCAGGGCCAGGGTTACAACTCCGGCATGCGCGACTCCACCAACCTGGCCTGGAAGCTCGCCGCCGTCCTCCGGGGCGACTGCGACGACGCGCTGCTGGACACCTACGACGTCGAACGCCGCGACCACGCCAAGGCCATGATCGACATCTCGGTCGCCTTCGGCCGGGTCATCAAGCCCACCAACAGGGTCGTCGCCGGAGTGCGGGACGCGGCCGCGGCCGTGCTGAACGCCGCGCCCCCGGTCAAGCGGTACTTCGCCGAGATGCGGTACAAGCCGATGCCCCGGTACCACCGGGGCGCCGTCGTGGACGCGACCACCCTCCAGGCCGGCCGCTCGGCCGCCACCCTGACCGGCACGTCCCAGCCGGTGGCGTCGGCGAACACCAAGGTCTCGCCGGTCGGTACCCAGTTCATCCAGCCCCGGGTCGACACGGCCGACCGCTCCGACGTGCTGCTGGACGACCTGATCGGCGCGACCTGGGCGGTCCTGTGCTGGGGCACCAATCCCGCGCAGATCTTCTCCGCCGACGACCTGATCACGCTCAAGGCGCTGGGGGCCACGCTGATCTCGCTGCGGCCGGTCACCCAGCTGCACAACGACCCCCCCAGCGACATCCCCGGCGACGGGACGATCGTCGCCGCCGACCGGACCGGCGAGATCAAGCGCTGGTTCGACGACCGCCCCACCCCGGTGGTCTTCCTGCGTCCGGACCGCTTCGTCGCCGCCGCCGGCCTCACGCAGGACGCGCCCGCCCTGCTGGCCTCGCTGCTGACCGCGATCTCGTTCCGGGCCGCCTGACGCCGGCCGCGACCTCCCGACCAGAAATGATTGACCCCATCATGACCGAGCGTCCCTATACGAGCGTCTGGTCCGACCTGAACCAGGTCAGCTTCGCCCAGGGCTTTCTCGACGCCGGCGGCTACCGCACCCGCTACCTGCACGCGGGTGACGCGAGCAAGCCGGCCCTGATCCTGCTGCACGGCATCACCGGGCACGCGGAGGCCTACGTCCGCAACCTCCAGGCGCACGCCGCGCATTTCGACGTGTGGGCGATCGATTTCATCGGGCACGGTTACAGCGCGAAACCCGAGCACCCGCTGGAGATCCCCCACTACATCGACCAGGTCCTCGGCCTGCTGGACGCGATCGGGGTCGAGAAGGCCTCGTTCTCCGGGGAATCGCTGGGTGGCTGGGTGACCGCCCGCTTCGCGCAGCTGTATCCGGAGAAGGTCGACCGGATCGTGCTGAACACCATGGGCGGCACCATGGCCAACCCGACGGTGATGGAGCGGCTGTACACGCTGTCGATGGAGGCGGCCAAGGACCCGTCGTGGGAGCGGGTCAAGGCCCGCCTGGAGTGGCTGATGGCCGACCCGACGATGGTCACCGACGACCTGATCCGCACCCGGCAGCAGATCTTCGAGCAACCGGACTGGCTGATGGCCTGCGAGATGAACATGGCGCTGCAGGATCTCCCGACCCGCAGGCGGAACATGCTGTCCGACGACGATCTGCGGGCGATCCAGGCCCCGGCGATGGTGCTGTGGACGACCAAGGACCCGTCCGGGCCGGTCGACGAGGGGCGGCGGATCGCCGGTCTCATCCCGAACGGCCGGCTGGCCGTCATGGACAACTGCGGGCACTGGCCGCAGTACGAGGACACCGACACCTTCAACCGCATCCACCTGGACTTCCTGCTGGAAGGAGCCGTCCGGTCATGACCGTCGCCCTGCTGTCCATGTCGCACAGTCCCCTGCTCGAGCACGTCGACCCCGGACCGGACACCACCGCCGCCGTGACCGAAGCCTTCGACGCCGCGCGCAGCTTCGTCCACGCCTACGACCCCGACCTGATCGTCACCTTCGGGCCGGACCACTACAACGGCTTCTTCTACGAGCTCATGCCGACGTTTTGCATCGGCTACGACGCCGTCTCCATCGGCGACTACGGGTCGCAGGCCGGCCCGCTGGATGTGCCCACCGAAGTGGCGAAGGAGTTGGCCTCATCCGTTCTGGACTCCGGTCTGGATACCGCGGTCTCGCTGCGGATGGAGGTCGACCACGGCGCCGTCCAGCCGCTGGAGCTGATGTACGGCGACATCGCCGCCAAACCGGTCATCCCGATCTTCCTCAACTGCGTGGCCCCGCCGTTCAGCCCCGTGCAGCGGATCCGCCTGTTCGGCGAGGCGGTCGGCCGGTACTTCGCCCAGCGGGAGCGAACCCAGCCGGATCAGAAGGTGCTCTTCCTGGCGTCCGGCGGCCTGTCCCACGACCCGCCCGTCCCCCGCATCGCCACCGCCACCCCCGAGCAGCGCGACTTCCTGCTCGGTGGCGGCCGGCATCTGACCGCGCAGGCCCGGGACGAGCGCCAGCAGCGGGTCATCGACACCGCGCGCGCGTTCGCCGCGGGCGAGGCCGACATCAAGGATCTGGCGCCGGACTGGGACCGGACCCTGATGGACATCCTGGCGTCCGGCGACCTCACCCCGCTGGACGCGTGGACGCCGGACTGGATGACCGAGGTCGCCGGGAACAGCTCGCACGAGGTCCGCACCTGGATCGCCGCCTACGCCGCGCTCGGTGCCGCCGGCGACTACAAGGTGACCTACAGCTTCTACCGGCCGATCCGCGAGTACATCGCCGGGTTCGGCGTCACCACCGCCACCCTCACCGGCTGAGGGTCGGCCGGACCGCCGGAGAAGGAGGAGGCACCGTGCCGTTCATGCCCCGCCGGGACGACACCCCGGCGTCCGTGCTGCGCCGCGCGACCGACATCCTCGACGCGTTCGACGCCGACCATCCGCGGCTGACCCTGACCGAGCTGGCCCGCCGGTCGGGCCTGCCGGTCAGCACGACCTCCCGGATGATCGCCGCACTCGCCGAGTGGCACGCCCTGGTGCGCGACCCGGACCGGCGCTACCGGCTCGGCCCCCGGCTGGCCGAGCTGGGCCGGCTGGCCGGCGCCGCCGCGCCGGCGGACACCGCTCCCGGGCGGGGCGGCCGGGCCGCCTGAGCGCGGCCGAACGGGTTACCCTCGCCTGCGGTGATCGACCGGGATCGGCGAAGGCGAAGGAGCTCCGTTCATGGCGTACGAGGTTCAGGGTGTGGTGTCGCCGGCCAAGGACGCACCCGTCCAGCTGACCACCATCGTGGTTCCGGAGCCGGGTCCGGGTGAGGCCCTGGTCGACGTGCAGGCCTGCGGGGTCTGCCACACCGACCTGCACTACAAGCTCGGCGGGATCGGCGACGACTACCCGTACCTGCTCGGCCACGAGGCGGCCGGCGTCGTGTCCGCGGTCGGCCCCGGCGTCACCGAGGTGGCACCCGGTGACTACGTCATCCTGAACTGGCGCGCCGTCTGCGGCCAGTGCCGGGCGTGCCGGCGGGGCCGGCCCTGGTACTGCTTCGCCACCCACAACGCGCAGCAGAAGATGACCCTGACCGACGGCACGCCGCTGTCCCCCGCCCTGGGCATCGGCGCGTTCGCCGAGAAGACGCTCGTCGCCGCCGGTCAGTGCACCAAGGTCGACCCCCGGGTGCCGCCGCAGGTCGCCGGGCTGCTCGGCTGCGGCGTGATGGCCGGGATCGGCGCCGCGATCAACACCGGGGCCGTCACCCGCAACGACTCGGTCGCGGTCATCGGGTGCGGCGGCGTCGGCGATGCGGCCATCGCCGGGGCCGCCCTGGTCGGCGCGCACACCATCATCGCCGTCGACACGGACCGCCGGAAACTGGAGTGGGCCAAGGAGTTCGGGGCGACGCACACCGTCCACCCGGAGGACGGCGACGTGGTCGAGCAGATCCAGGCCGCCACCGGCGGGTTCGGCGTCGACGTGGCGATCGACGCCGTCGGCCGGCCCGAGACCTGGAAGCAGGCGTTCTACGGACGCGACCTGGCCGGCACCGTGGTGCTGGTCGGCGTGCCCACCCCGACCATGCAGCTGGACATGCCGCTGCTGGACTTCTTCGGCCGCGGCGGATCGCTCAAGTCCGCCTGGTACGGCGACTGCCTGCCCAGCCGCGACTTCCCCGTGCTGTCCGACCTTTTCCTGCAGGGCCGGCTGCCCCTGGACAAGTTCGTCACCGAGACCATCGGGATCGACGGCATCGAGGCCGCGTTCGACAAGATGCATCACGGTGACGTGCTGCGCTCGGTGGTCGTGCTGTAGGACCGCGCTGACCATCCGGGCTCCGGCGTCGCCAGATTGCCTGCGCCCGGTCCGACGGCCTCCATGGCGGCCTCGCACGCTCGGCCGACTCCAGGGGTCCGGGTCAGCCGCACCGGGCGGATCGGAGCCTGGACCAGGTCGTCGCGTCGACCTGGCGGGTCACCGGCAGACCCTGATCCGCCTGGAACCGGCCGACCGCCGCGGCGGTCGGCTCGGTGTATTCGCCCCAGTGCCCCGGGTCGCCGGCGCTCGCATTGATCGGACCGACGTCGTAGTCCAGGCCCGCGCCCAGCACCCGTTGCAGTTCGCCGACCCAGACCCCTCGCTCGCCCACCGTCGTGATCGCCGGGAGGGCGGTGCTGTCGGCCGGGCACAGGCAGGTCAGAAAGGCTCCGACCGAGGCGGGGTCCGTCGGCTTGACGAACGCGTCCGGCGGTGCGCCGAGCCGGTCCGGGCACGCCGCCGCCCACGTGTCGAACGGTCCGCTGTACAGGACGTAGACGTTGGCCTGGGTGGTGAACAGCGGGCAGCCGGCCGAGGTCTGGGTCCACCGGGCGTCCGGCGGCAGGGTGCCGTTCGCGCGCAGGGTGGCGACGCGGGCGCGGAAGGTCGGCTCGTCCAGTTCGGACGCGATCTGCACGATGTAGCCGCTGCCGCAGGCGATGTCGCTCCGGTCGCCCCCCATGGGATCCACGCTGACCGTCGTGGTCTGCACCGAGGTCACCGTGGTCGCCGGGGCGGACGAGGGATCGGCGCCGTCCTTGCCGCCACCGGGCCCGACCGGGGCCGGCCGCACCGGCGGGGCCAGCCCGGACGTGGGGTCCCCACCGCCGGAGGAGCCGGCTCCGCTCCCTGCCGATGCGGTCGTCACGGCGGTCGGCGCGGCGGTCGGCGCGATCGCGGTGCCCTCCTCGCCGCCGACCGGTCGCACGAGGAACCAGACCCCGGCCCCCGCCGCGAGCAGGGCGACCACGGTCACGCCGATCAGCAGGGCCGCGGCCGGGCGACGCGGGCGATCCGTTCTCGTCCGCTCCGGGATCGTCGGCGGCGACGGCGGAATCGGTCCGGCGGGCGACGGCGAGCCGAATCCGGGGTACCCGGGTCCGAGCACGGTCGGATCGGTCGGTCCGACCCGCCCTCGCTTGGCCAGGCTGACCCCGGGCGGGTCGGCGACGGGCAGGCGCCCGCCGCAGCGGGTGCAGAAACGACCACCCTGGTCCGGTGCAGCACAACCCGGGCACCTCATCGCCTCGACCTCCTCACGCCGCGCAGTCTGCCGCCGCCAACTGGGGCCACGTCGTCGCGGACAGCCGTCCGTCCACCGGCAATCCCTTGCCGGACTGGAAGGACCGCACCGCGTCCTGGGTCGCACCGTCGAACGTGCCGGTGCCGTCACCGGCGTAGAAGCCCAGGCGCTGCAGGGCGTACTGGGCCTCGGTCACGTAGGGGTCCTGATCGCCCGGCCCGAGATCGGGCAGCGCGCCCGCAGGCGGGCACAGGCAGCTCACCGTGCGTTCGGTGACCGCGGGATCGGCGACCTTGACGTACGCGTCGCGGGTGCCGGCGAAACGGGCGGCACAGGCGTCACCCGCAGTGCCGTACGGGCCCTCGTACAGCACCAGCGCGGAGAGCGAACGGAAGTTCAGGCACGACGAACCCGTGTCCAGGAACTTCGCCCCGGGATAGGCGGCTCCGAGCGCGGTGGCCGTCCCGGCGAAGGCGGCCCGGTCCAAGGCGGAGCCGAGGACCACGATATAAGTTCGATCGCAACCGATGTCGTGCCGAGGGACGCCGGCGATCGTCTCGACACCGGGCACCGTTCCGGTCGTGGTCGGGTCGGCGGCCGGGGCCGGAGCGGCGGCCGCGGTGACGGTCGCGGTGGTGATCACGGTCGTCGGGGCGGCGGTCGGGCTCGCCGTGGGCGTGAAAAGGGTGGCCGACGACGACGGGCCGGTCGCACCCGGGACGGCCGGCTTCTTGGCCGGGCGGGCGGCTTCGCCGGTCGACGACGGTGGCGGCTCCGCGGCGACCGGTGCCGGCGTCACGCCGCCATCGTCCCGGGACAACCACCACCGGGCCCCGACGAAGCTGACCACGCCGAGGATCAGGATCGTCACGACGATGAGAGCGACCGGTGCCGCCCGGGAAGCGGCCCGTCCGGTCCGCGACGCCGCCTGTGGGGAGCCGCACTGCGCGCACCAGCGCCCGCCCGAACGGGGCGTGCCGCACTGCGGACAGTGCCCGGCCACTCCGGTCATGCCGCCCCCCGCGGTCGTTCTCGGTCGAACCGTCGGTCCCGGGTCCACCCGATCGGCCGACGATACCGCCGATACCGGGAAGGGCCTACCCGGATTCACCCACCTGCGGGTCCCGTTCGACCGTCACCCGATCGTCCGTCCGACCCACGTCGACCACCACGCAGGTGATGTTGTCCCGACCGCCGGCCGCCAGCGCCGCCTCCGTGAGCTGATCGGCGATGTCCTGCGCCGGCTGAGGCCGGCGCAGGATCTCGGCGATCGTCGCGTCGTCCAGCTCTCCGGTCAGCCCGTCCGAGCACAGCAGGAGGCGGTCTGCCGGCTGGACCGGGACCCACCAGAAGTCCGGTCGAGGCTCGGCCGCCGTCCCGACGGCCCGGGTGATGATGTGCCGCCCGGGATGCGACCGGGCATCCTGCTCGCTCAGCGTCCCGGCGTCGACCATCTCCTGGACCATCGAGTGGTCGACGGTGATCCGGCGCAGACCCGTCGCGCGGGACAGGTAGGCACGGGAGTCACCGATGTTGAAGACGAGCCAGTGGATGTCACCGTCCCGCTCGGCGATGGCCGCCCCGGTCACCGTGCTCCCGCCACCCGCGCCGCTGCGGATGTCGTGGTTGGCCCGGACCAGCCGGTCGGTGATCCACTCCGGCGTCACCGCGTCCGGTCCGGGATCGCCGAACCGGCCGGCCACCGCGGCGCTGGCCGTCTCGCCGGCCGCATGTCCACCCATGCCGTCGGCCACCACGAACAGTGGCGGCCGGGCCACGCCGGCGTCCTCGTTCGACTCCCGGACGCGACCTCGATCGGTGCGCATGCCCCAGTCGATCTGCACCGGGGCGAATGCCGGGACCGGCACTCAGCCGGACTTGCGCCGGAACTGCCGGGTCGCCTTGTGGCTGGCGGTCGCCCCGCCGACGCCACTGTGCCCGTCGAGATGGGCGCTGCGGGTCTGCCCGTCGGCCTTCTTCTTGGCCAGGGCGGCGGCGAACTTGTCCTTGGTGGACTGGGTGACCGGCGCCTCCTCGGCGTCCGACTCCGACGGGTTCTGCGCTGCCTGCTCGGTCATGGTGGCCTCCCGGGCTGAATTCTCGATCGTCGGTATCGGGTCTCGGTCGCCCCGTCGTGTCGGGGGCCGGACCATCATGTCCCGGCCGGGCCGCCGGGCGCCAGCGCAATGCCGACGGTGTCGTCCCGGTCTGGCTACTGTGCCAGTCATGGTGGGGACGCGGGGCGGACGGCAGGCCGGCGCCGGCGTGCTCGTCGCCGTCGGACTGATGCTGGCGGCGTGCACGGCGGGCCCGGCCGTACCGACCGGCACCACCCTGCTGCCGAGTGCCACCCGCGCCGACCCCGGCCCGCTCCGGACCGACGAGGACCCCCTGGTTCGCCGGTTCCCTCCGCTCGGCGACCCGGTGGCCGTCAGCTGGCGTTCCGGCACCACCGGCGACCCGGCGGTACCGGGACCGAGCACCTACTGGATCGACGCGGCCGTCCAGCTGGATCCCACCGTGGCCGCAGGTCTGCGAACCACAGCCGGACTGTCCGCCGCGCAGCTGCCCGCGCTGCCTTCGGACGTGCTGGCCGCCGCCGGCGCGGGCCCGTGGCTGTCCGGCGCGGCCCTTGACGCGGCCTTCACCACGTCCGGGTTCGGTGCGCAGGCGTATCTGAGTGCCGGTGACGTCGTGGTCATCCGGGCCGTCGGATCCGGCGACGCCAGCTGATCCAGGGCGTCCCACGCCTCTCCCGGCCGGCTGACACGTTCGGTCCAGGTGGGCCGACTAAGCTGGCGCCGCTCCGTCGGAACCTCCGCCGGGCGTCGTCACGTGCACGGAAGGACCCCGGTGGCCGCCGACATCATCCCCATCCAGCTCGGACTGACCGACGGCAACGTCTACACGCTGTGGGCGCCGCAGTGGTTGGAGGACGGCGAGGAATGGGAGGCGTTCCTCGGGCACGGTGACGATCTCTACGTCTTCCCCTCCCCCGCCCACCTGGCCGCGTTCATCCGCTCGTCGGACGAGCACGACCTGATCGACCATCCGGAGTGGGACACCGCCGCCGAACTGCTGGTCGACGAACTGCGGCCGGACGACGACCATGTGTACGACATCGTGGGCGTGCCGGATCTCGTCGCCGAGATCCCGGACATCTGGACGCTGGCCGCGCTGACCGACACGGTCACCATCGTGCGGTCGCTGGCCGACGTGTGCGACCTCGAGGTCGTCGATGAGATCCTCGGCTCGGCCGACGGCTTCGCCGTTCTGCCGCTCGGCCAGACGGCCTTCACCGGGCGCAACGGCGAGAAGCTCTGGAACGAGATGGGCGCCGTCATCGCCGAACGGTGGGACGAGGTGATCGACGCGATCGACGCGATCGTCTCGACCCCGGAGATCGACGCCGAGGAGCTCACCTCGACCAAGGCCGAGCAGGCCGCCATCAGCGCGGTCGACAAGACGGGCGAGACCGTCGAGCCGGAGGAGGACGAGGAGCGCGACGAGGACCTCGAGTTCTGGGACGAGACCGGCGTCGACTGCCTGGAGATCACCGTCGGCGGCCGCACCGGGTACACCCTGCGCTGTTACCTGGGCGACGAGCCGGTCTTCCTGGCCGAGAACCATCGCATCCAGGTCTACTCCTCGGCCGAGGAGCTGGAGAACTACCTGATGACCGCCGATGTCACGCATCGTCTGTCGACCCTGGAGGTCTGGCCGGAGATCCGGACGGCGGTCACCGACGGCGAGGCCGCAGTGCTCGCCGGCCCCGAGAACACCTACCGGCTCGACGGTCTGGCCGATGCGCTGAAAGAGGGTCCGGAGGCGGTCGACGGCCGGCAACTGGAGCTCGCGGTCGAGTTGCTGATCGACGGGGCCCTGGAGCGCGGCGACGAGGAGACCGTCGAGGCGGTCGGCTCGTCCACCCCGCTGGGCAACCTGATCAGCGCGATCACCCGGCCCGACCCGGATCGCCTGCCCCCGTCGCCGCCGTTCGACGACGAGGCCGCCGCCTGGTCGGTGCTGGTCGACCGGTTCGCCGCCACCCTGGAGTGGGACGGCAGCCGCGGCTGAGCCCGGCCGCAACGAATCCGCCGCAACCGAACCGGCCGCAACCGACCCCCGCTGCGGGTGCGGCTCCGGTTGCACCCGCCCGCGCGGACGAAGTCGGCAACTCCGGTCGCACCGGTCACATTCGCTGCGAGTTGATCCGCGCGGGCGCAGTTGATCCGCGCGGGACCGGTCCGGGCCGGGGATCAGCCGCGCCGGGGATCAGCCGCGCCGCAGCCGGTCGTAGCCGGGCTTGATGACCTCGTCGATGATGGCCAGCCGCTCGTCGAACGGGATGAAGGCGGACTTCATGGCGTTCACCGTGAACCATTGGAGTTCGTCCCAGCCGTAGCCGAAAGCCTCGACCAGGCCGGTCATCTCGCTGGTCATCGAGCAGCCGGACATGAGCCGGTTGTCGGTGTTGACGGTGACCCGGAACTTCAGCTCGGCCAGCAGTCCGATCGGGTGCTCGGCGATCGAGGTGGCCGCGCCGGTCTGCACGTTGGAGGTCGGGGCCATTTCCAGCGGGATCCGCTTGTCCCGCACGTACGCGGCCAGCCGGCCGAGCTCCACCCGGCCCCCCGGATGCACGGTGATGTCGTCCACGATCCGCACGCCGTGCCCGAGCCGGTCGGCGCCGCACCACTGGATCGCCTCCCAGATGGACGGCAGCCCGAACCCCTCCCCCGCATGGATGGTGAAGTGCGCGTTCTCCCGGCGCAGGTACTCGAACGCGTCCAGGTGCCGGGTGGGCGGGAATCCGGCCTCGGCGCCGGCGATGTCGAAGCCGGCCACCCCCTGATCGCGGAACGCCACGGCCAGCTCGGCGATCTCCCGCGACCGCGCCGCGTGCCGCATCGCGGTCAGCAGGATGGTCGCCCGGATCCCGTGCCCGGCCGCCGCCGCGGCCGCGGTGCCGGCCGCGACCCCGTCCAGCACCGCGCGGACCACCTCGTCCAGCGACAGACCCTGGTCGGTGTGCAGTTCCGGCGCGAACCTGACCTCGGCGTAGACGACGCCGTCGGCGGCGAGGTCCTGCACGCACTCGAAGGTGACCCGGATGAGTGATTCCCGGGTCTGCATCACCGCCAGGGTGTGGGTGAACGTCTCCAGGTAGCGCTCCAGCGACCCCGAATAGGCGGACTCGGAGAACCAGGCGGCCAGTTCCGCCGGGGTGGTCGCCGGCAGGTCGCGATACCCCAACTGGTCCGCCAGCTCGATCAGCGTGGCCGGCCGCAGCCCACCGTCGAGGTGGTCGTGCAGCAGGACTTTCGGTGCGGTGACGATGGTCTCGGCGGTCGGTGCGGTCGGCATCACCGCACGTTACCCGGCCGGTCCGGCCAGGGCCGCACGCACCACGTCGTCCACGGCGGTGAAGCCGGCCCGGGCGCCCGGGTCGGCCTGCAGCGCCAGGCCGTCCTGCTCGCCCAGGCTCGGGTCGTCCGGCTCGACCCCGGAGAGCACGACGACGATCCGGTCGTCCGTGAAGCCCATCGAGTGGATCCCCGCGATGCCCGAGAGGCAGCAGCCCCAGCCCTGTTTCGAGCCGGCACCGGGCACCGCGCGCAGCCCGAAGCGCTGGTCGACGCCGTCGGCGGCGGTCGCCGTGGTCGACCGCATCGCCGGGCCGATGACGGTGGCGGTCGCCGGGTCGGCCAGCACGCCATCCAGCAGTGCGGCCAGGTCCGCCGCGGTGACCTGCACGTTGCCCCAGTAGGTCCCGTCCGGCGTGGGGCGGGTGCCGGTCATCCCGTACCGCGTGGCCACCCGCTGCACCATCGCGTCGCCGCCGGTCGCCTCGTACAGGTCGCTGGCGATCACGTCGTCGGAGGTGGCGATCATCCGGGTGAGCACGGCGTCGATCTGCGCCGGGTCGTTCGGCACGGGCACCGACTCCTCGGTCGCCGGCGGGTCGCCCGGCTCGGCTCCGGCTCCGTCCGAGGCCGACGGTCGAGTCGGCTCGGGCGCGGCCGACCCGGCGGACGTGGCAGCGGTGTTGCCCGGGCCGTCGAGGTCGGCCGGCCAGCCGGTGGTCAGCACGTCGGCGGCGATCATCACCTTCAGCAGGCTCAGCGACGGAAAGGGGTCCTCGGCCCCTCGGGCGAGGAGCACCGCACCGGTGCGCCGGTCGAGCACCACCACGCCCGTGCTCACCCCGTCGCCGGCCGCCCGGGCCAGCGCGGCGTCGACGGCCACCGTCGGGTCGGCGGGCGGCGCCGGCCAGGGCGCGGAGGTCGCCGGGTCATCCCCGGGGGTGGACGGGGTGGTGGTCAGGCCGCCGCGGCCGGCCGGCGTGAGCGGGTCGGCGCCGGGGCCGGGACCGACCAGCGGCGGAACTGCCCGGTCGGTCGGGGCCGGGCCGGTCAGCGGCGGCAGCGAGACGAAGATCGCCGAATTCGGGTTGGCCCGGGCGTCGTCCCGATGCACGGCCAGCGCGATGACGAGCCCGGCGACCGCGAGCAGCGAGGCCAGGAGCACGCCGGCGCGGCCCACGCGGTGACCGCGCGAACGACGCGCACCGGCACCCACCAAACCGCTCCCCGACCGACATCCGTGGGCGGGACCGCCGCCCGCCCCATCCTCGGCCATGCTACCGATCCGCCGCCGGCCCCCACCCGGAGTTGATCATGGGACGAGGGCCGTTCTGGCGGACGTATAGCGGTCCTCCTCCCATGAGCAACTCCCGGTCCCGGACGCGGCCCGGCCGGGGGCGGGGCGGGGCGGGGCCGGTCCCGGGCGGGGCCCGGCCCGGGAGC
>NZ_JBMDXT010000570.1:0-4135 GCF_048594475.1 Nakamurella sp.
GGCCGACCCGTCCGGGTTGCTGCGGACCGCGGCCGCGCTGGCCGCCGTCACGGCCGTGGTCACGCTGCTCGCGGCGTTCGCCGAGACCTGGCGGTTCGCCCTGCTGCTGGAGGGTCGGACCAGGGTGTTGCCGGCCACGACCGTCTGGACCAGCGACGTGGCCGTCGCCGCGGCCGGCGCCGGGTCGGTCGCAGCCGCCGTGGTGGCCCTGCTGATCGCGGTCGTGGCGCTGGTGCGGACCCATCCGGTGGCCGCGGCCCGGCGGCGGCGGGCGCCGTCCCGCTCGGCCGCCGCGATCCTGGCCCGGTTGGCGGTGCCCGGCTGGAACCTGTACGGCGCCGGGCAGATCGTCACCGAGATCGACCGCATGCTCGACGCCGCCCGGCCCGACGCCGATCCCGACGTCCCCGGGCGGGCGTCCCGGCTCACCGTCGCCTGGTGGGTCAGCTGGATCGTCTCGGCCGTCCTGGTGGCGGCCGCGTTGCTGCGCGGGCTCGGTGGCAGCCTGCAGGCCGTCGCCGACACGGTGGAGTTGCACATCGCCGTCGACCTCGCCGCAGCCGTCTGCGCCGGCCTGGGCGCGGCGATGCTCTGGCGCTTCGCCGGCCGGTTGCGCCGGCGGCCGGCGATCCCGGTGGGCTGGGTGGTCCGCGAACCGGCGCCGACCCGTCCCTGAGCGGCCCCGCCGTCGACGCCGCATCAGGTCCGCGCCGCTGCCGACCGGCGCGGTGGGGCACTCGCGGTCGGCTACCGTGGCCGGGTGTCGAAGAAGAGCCGCCGTTCCGGGGGATCCGCCGCCGTTCTCGAATCGGGTGCCGAGGGTTCCGGCGTCACCGTCAATCCCCGCCGCCCCTGCCCCTGCGGCTCCGGTCGCCGGTACAAGGCGTGCCACGGCTCGGCCGACGCGGCCGACCTCATCGTCACCCGGCCGTTCGCCGGGCTGGCCGCCGAGACCGAGCTGATCGCGCTGCGCGAGTTCCTGCCCGCCGCCAGCGCGCCCCTGACGCTGATCGAGCCCCGGGACGACGTGCCGTCGGTGACCCTGGCCAGTGTGCTGCCGGGCGCCGCCGCGGCGCTGACCCGCTCGGACGGCTCGATCATGCTGGGGATGCAGGTCCAGACCCACACCGGCGACCTGTCCCGCGACCTGGCGGCCGCCCTGGAGTGGGCCCTCGCGGCGGAGCCGTCGTCGGTGCTGCCGGTGATCGGCCGGGCCACCATCGGCAACCGGTACGGCGACCTGGTCGTCGACGAGCCGCTCGCCGTCACCGTGCACGACGACTTCTCGTGGTGGCTGGAGGAGCAGGTCGAGCCGGGCAGCGAGGTGGCCCTGTCGCTGGAGCGGGCCAACGCCGCGATCATGCCCACCGCCCGGGTCGCCGACCTGCCCGGGGCCTACTGGGTCGACGCCGGGGAGCGGGCGCACCTGCGCTGGGTCCGGCCCGAGGACGAGCCCGAGCTGATGGCGGCGCTGGCCCGGCTCGCCGTGGCCGACCGCCTCGACCTGGGGGAGGGCAGCCGTTACGTCGGGTCGTTCCGCGCCCACGGCCGGCTGGTGCCGGTGTGGGACCTGGACCGCGACGCGCATGCCAGCGAGTGGGACGCGCCGGCCCTGGCGTTCGCCGAGCGGCTGGCCCTGGCCCTGGCCGTGGACGAGCCGCTGTCCGACGCCGAGCGGCGCGCCCGCGACGGCATCCTGGGTCGCCAGTTCACGCTGCGCTGACTCCGGCCGGAACCCGGTCCTGCCCCGGGGCGCGCTGATCAAAGACCCGTTTTCCGGCGTGAAATGTCGGATTGGGCGGGCTTTCGATCAGCGCACCGGGTGGACGGCCGGGTTTCGGCCGAGCCCGGTCGATCAGGGCAGCCAGCCGACGGTGCCCTTGAGCAGCGCGTAACCGGCGAACGCGACGATGTCCAGCAGCGAATGCGCGATCACCAGCGGCCACAGCCGGCGGGTGCGACGGAACCACCACGCGAACACCACGCCCATCGCGGCGTTGCCCAGGAACCCGCCGAACCCCTGGTACAGGTGGTACGACCCGCGCAGCACGGCCGAGACGCCGATCACCGCCCAGCCCGGCAGCCGCAGCTGCTCGAGCCGGGTGACCAGATAGCCGACGACGAGCACCTCCTCGAGGAACCCGTTCTCGATGGCGGCCAGGACCAGCACCGGCAGCCGCCACCAGACGTCGTTCAGCGTGCTCGGCGCGACGGTGAGGTTGATGCCGGCGGCCACCGCGCCCAGGTACAGGGCGATGCCGGGGATGCCGATGACCGCGGTGAGCACCACCCCGACACCCAGGTCGGACCACGGGCGCGAGCGGTCCAGGCCGAGCCGGGTGCGCAGGTCGACCCCGCTGCGCCACAGCAGGTACAGCCCCAACCCGCCCCAGGCCAGGCCCCGCAGGATCGTCAGCAGCTGCTTGAGCAGGTCCAGGTACGACGCCTGCGCCTGCGGGACGATGATCGACACCGTCTGGGAGGCCAGCGGCACCGGGGCCAGCAGCGCGTCGGCCAGGCTGACCAGCGAGGACAACCCGCTGCTGCCCAGGGTGACCAGGAACACCACGACGAGCTCGACCCACAGCGAGCGCGGCGAGTACGGCCGCGGCGTCAGGAAGCCGTCGGGGTCGGGCGGGGGCGGCGTTCGCCCGGGGCCGCCCGGCGGCGGCGGGGCTCCGGTGCTCA
Source organism: Nakamurella sp. (assembly GCF_048594475.1). Lineage (NCBI taxonomy): Bacteria > Bacillati > Actinomycetota > Actinomycetes > Nakamurellales > Nakamurellaceae > Nakamurella > Nakamurella sp. The sequence goes on from NZ_JBMDXT010000570.1 coordinate 2,689, forward strand.
TGACCGCGCAGCTTAGATCCGCTGCGGTGGCGCGGACGCCGGCCCGCCGGCGTCGACCCGGCCGCGGCCGGCCGCCGGGCCGGCGGGGACGAATCGGGCGGCGCCACAACCCTTCACCCGGGCCGCACGTCAGATGTCGGACAGTAGTGTCAACAGGCCATGTGTGCGCCGGGTGCGCGCCGTGGACCGGCTGTGAGTGGCGAGGTACGGAGGATTCATGCGGGTGGGACGGCGGCGCAATGCTCTGATCGCGGTGACGGGGGTGCTGTCCCTGTTGCTGGCCGCGTGCGGAAGTTCCAGCTCGGCCGGCGACGTCACGGTCACCAGCTTCGTGACTGCCGGCCCGGAGTCCGGCTCGTCCGCGGAATCGTCCCCGGCCGGCTCCGATCCGTCCTCGGCGGCACCGTCGTCGGCACCGTCGTCGGCACCCGCGTCGTCCACCGGATCGACCCAGTCGGGCACCGACGGTGCGGTGCAGGAGGGTGTCGCGCTGCCGTCCGGCTTCGTGCCCAAGAAGCTGCAGCCGGGTGAGAAGCCCCCGCAGTTCATCATCGTCAGCTTCGACGGCGTCGGCTGGCACGAGAAGTGGCAGCACTGGTTCGACGTGGCCAAGCAGGTGCCGTTCCACTTCACCGGCTTCCTGTCCGGCACCTACATGCTCTCCGACGAGACCAAGATGGCCTACCAGGGCCCGGGGCACTCGCCGGGGAAGTCCTCGATCAGCTGGAACAGCGCCTCCGACCTGCCGATCGAGATCAAGGACCTGAACCAGGCGTACGCCGAGGGCAACGAGATCGGCACCCACTTCAACGGCCACTTCTGCGCGGGCGCCGAGCCCAGTGGCAACCAGTGGACCACCGCCGACTGGAACGACGAGCTCGACCAGTTCTACTCGATGGTGCAGAACGTCAAGGCGAACAACCCGGGCGTCCAGATGGACGACCTGGCCTTCGACCCCAAGCAGGAGGTCCGCGGCGAGCGCACGCCGTGCCTGGAGGGCAAGGCCGAGGAGCTGTTCCCCGCGCTGGTCGAGCACGGGATCACCTACGACTCCTCGTTCACCAAGACGGGCATCTCCTGGCCCAAGCAGTCCCAGCAGTACAAGATCTGGCAGTTCGGCATGGCCACGTTCCCGATCCACGGGACCGGCAAGCAGCAGATCACGATGGACTACAACTTCTATTACACCCAGCGCCAGGCCAGCAGTGACGGCGTGACGCCGGAGGAGTCGGCGGCCGATTCCGAACAGGTGTACCAGACGTACAACGACATGTTCAACGCCACCTTCAACGGCAACCGCGCCCCCCTGGTCCTGGGCAACCACTTCAACGCGTGGAACAACAACGCCTACGAGGACGCCCTGACCAAGTTCGTCCTGGAGAAGTGCGGCCAGCCCGACGTGCAGTGCGTGCCGTTCCGTGACGTGCTGGCCTGGATGAGCGTGCAG
>NZ_JBMDXT010000571.1:0-5409 GCF_048594475.1 Nakamurella sp.
CCACCCCGACGGCGCGGATGCCGACGGCCCGCGCGTCCTTGACGTCACCCGCCGTGTCGGTGACCAGCACGGTGCTGGCCGGGTCGGCGTCCCGCCGGGCGGCCGCCTCGTCGTAGTCCGCCGCACACCGCCGGCCGTAACCGTTCCCGGCGTCGGCCAGGAAGCTGCGCATGGCCGTCGTCTTGTCCGGGGCGACGTCCCCGCCGAAGACGTGCGCGAAACAGAACGCGAGGTCGTTGGTCACCAGCACCCGGCGCAGCACCGCCATCGCGTTGGACGACATCACCGCCAGCGTGCAGTCGGTGGCGAGCCGGCGGACCACCTCGGCGACCCCGGGGACCAGCGGCGGCGTGTAGTCGGTCCGCAGCAGCTCCAGGAACGCCCCGGTGACCTGCTCGGCCTGGTCGTCGTCCCGGCAGAGCCGCCGGATCGAGCGGAACACGTTGCCGTTGAACAGCTCGAAGTACTTCTCGGGGCGGTCGACCCCCAGCCCGAACCGCTCGTCGATGCGGCGGAAGATCTCCCACGACGCCACCCGGGTCTGCACCAGCGTGCCGTCGAGGTCGAAGATCACCGCCCGCACCGGCGCCTCAGGCACGGGCGACGACCTCCGCCTGGTGGAGGCGGTGGTACACCTCGCCCAGCTCACCGAGCCCGACGAAGTCCATCGCCTCGCCGTACCCGGTCCGCCCGTCCATCTCCCACCGCAGCAGGCTGTTGTGACCGACCACGCCCGGCTGCGACTGCCACGGGAACGTGGTGAGCGCGGTCCCGGTCAGTTCCCAGGCGCGGTCCGCGCTGTCGACGACGGACAGGGCGACCCGTTCGGGGTAGAACCCGGTGCGGTCGGTCGTCCCGCCGCCGCCCGTGAGCCCGAACACCTGCCCTTTCTCCAGCACGTAGCCGTGGGTCATGGTCAGCGCCGAGGGCGCATCCGGACCGCCGGCGGTGGAGAAGTCGAACAGGCCGTGCACGACCAGATCCCGGGAGAAGTGCGCGTGCAGCCAGGACAGCCGGGACGTCTGCCGTTCCGCGCGGACCCCCCAGCTGTGGTCCATGGTGGACACGCAGTCGATCGGCGTGCGGACGCCGCGCAACTCGATCTCGCCCTCGTAGTGCCCGGTCTGGTCGAAGTGACCGGCATAGGCATGACCCCAGGTCAGGTCCAGGTCGCGGCCGGCCGCCATCGGGTCCTGCGCCGGATCGTTGATGTCGTACGGCGCCATCAGGGCGGTGTAGCGGAAGTGCAGTTCCAGCCCGGCCGCGGCGTCGGAGAAGTCGACGTCCCAGACCATGTTCGGCTGGGTGCACCGGACGCGCAGCCCGTTGGCCAGCGAGTAGTCGAGCAGATCCGACGGCTGCGGGACGACGAGATGCTGCCAGGCGTCCCAGTAGTCGGCCGCCCACGGCATCGTCACCCGGCGGCTGTTGATCGAGACCGTCGATCCGAGCACGCCCAACGGCTCCCGGAACAGTCCGTAGACCCCGATGTTCATCGGCCGATCGGTGTCCTGCCCGGCGTAGAGGCCGAAGTAGTTGGTCTCCGACCACAGCGGGTCGTCGCTGGTCGGGCGGTGGAACTGGGCGTCCTCGGGACGGATCACCGATGACTCTCCTTCATCTCGACGCGGCCACGCTGCTGCCGGGTCACACTCTCCCCCGGCCCGGTCACCGGCCATGCCGCCGGTGGACAACCACACCCCGGGACGTTGTCCGATCGGGATAACGCTCGGCGGGGCCGGGCGACCCTACCGTCCGTTCAGCCGGTGGATCACGGGACCGGGCCGGAACGGCGACGGCGCTGGAGGTGGATCGGGCATGCGGCTGGCCACGGTGCTCGGTCAGGTGGTCGCCACCGTCAAGCAGCCCGGACTCGACCGGTTCACCCTGCTGGTCGTCCGGGACGAGGGAGCCGGCCCGTCCGGCGACGGCGATCCGGCGCACCTGCCGTACGTCGCGGTCGATCTGGTCGGGGCCGGGGTCGGGGAACTGGTGCTGGTCGTCGGGGGCAGCACCGCCTCGGCCGCCGCGAGCGCGGTCACCGGCGGCGCCTGTCCCACCGACCGTGCGGTTGTCGGCATCGCCGACACCGTCGTCGACCGGGGCACCGTCACCTACCGCAAGTCGTGAACTCCCGCGCCGGGCACCCCCGCCGCCGGCCGCACCACACCCGCAGCGTCGCACCCACACTGGAGGACCCCATGACGACAGCCACGTCCGGACCGCGCGGCGCGCTCGGCCTGATCGAGACCAAGGGCCTGGTCGGCGCGATCGAGGCGGCCGACGCGATGGTCAAGGCGGCCAACGTGCAGATCGTCGGGCACCGGGAGATCGGCGGCGGCCTGGTGACGGTGATGGTGCGCGGCGACGTGGGGGCGGTCAAGGCGGCCACCGACGCCGGGGCCGTCGCGGCGGGCAAGGCCGGCGAGGTCGTCTCGGTGCACGTCATCCCACGGCCGCACGAGGAGACCGAGGGAATCCTGGCCATTCTCACCCGGCCGAAGGGCTGATCGTGCGCCGGCCCCGGCCCGCGCCCGCCCACCACTGACGCCCGGACCGACCGCCGGTCCGGCCCGTCGTCCGCCCGTCCGGGGCGCCCCGCGCGCCGGACGGGCGGTCCCCCGACACGCGGCCCCCGTGGTGATCTCCCTCCGACCGTGAAGGTGCGTTGATGACTGCCCTGCTGGACGGCCTGGACGCCGACCTCGCCGGCCTGGCCGACGTCCGGGCCAAGGCCCGCGCCGCCCGCCGCGCTTTCGACGCGCTCGAGGGTGCCGATCAGGCCACGCTGGACCGCTACGTCCGGGCGATGGCCGCGGCCGGCACCCGGGCGGCCGAGGAACTGGCCCGGCTGGCCGTCGACGAGACCGGGTACGGCGTCTACGAACACAAGATCTACAAGAACCGGTACAACACCGGCTTCGTCGCCCGCTGGATGCTGCAGCGCCGCGCGGTGGGCGTGCTGTGGGTGGACGAGGCGGCCCGGGTGACCGCGGTGGGGACGCCGATGGGCGTCATCGCCGGCATCATCCCGGTGACCAATCCGACGTCGACGGCCTTGTTCAAGAGCCTGGCCGCGGTCAAGTCGGGCAATGCGATCGTGCACGCCCCGCATCCCCGCGCCGCCCGCTGCACGCTGCGCGCCGCGCAGATCATGGCCGAGGCCGCCGTCTCCGCCGGCGCCCCGGAGGGCCTGATCTCCTGCCTGGAGAACCCGACGCTGCCGGCCACGGCCGAACTCATGCGCAGCCGGGAGATCGCCCTGGTGCTGGCCACCGGCGGCCCGGGGATGGTGCGGGCCGCCTACTCCAGCGGCAAGCCGACCATCGCCGTCGGGGCCGGCAACGTGCCCGCGTACGTGGGCGTCAGCGTCGCCGACCCGGCCGAGGCGGCCGAGATGATCATCACCTCCAAGTCGTTCGACAACGGGACCGCCTGCGTGGCCGAGCAGTCGGTGGTCGTCGCGGACGCGGTGGCCGGGCCGTTCCTGAGCGCCTTCGCCGAGCGGGGCGCGCACTGGCTGGACGCGGCCCAGCAGGAGGCGTTGGCCCGCCTGCTGTTCGACGAGCGCGGGGCGATGCGGCCCGCCTCGGTCGGCCAGTCGGCGGTCACCCTCGCGCAGCGGTGCGGCTTCCCGGTCCCGCCGGCCACCCGGGTGCTGGCCGCCCGGCTCGACACGGTCGGCGCCGACGTCCCGCTGTCCAGGGAGATCCTCGGACCGGTGCTGTCGGTGTACACCGCGGCCGATCCCGGCGCCGGCCTCGCCCGCTGCCGGGAGATCCTCGCCCTGGGCGGTGAGGGGCACACCGCCGCGGTCCATGCCGCCGACCCGGACGAGATCGCCCCCTTCGCCACCCTGCGGGCCGGTCGCATCCTGATCAACACACCCGCCCTGTTCGGTGGCATGGGCTTCTCGGCCGAGGTCGACCCGTCGTTCCAGCTGGGCACCGGGACCTGGAGCGGGTCCATCTGCTCGGACAACGTGACGCCCCTGCACCTGATCAACATCAAGCGGATCGCGCACGAGGTCCGGCCCTGGCGCACCGTCTACGACCCGGTGGAGCTGTGAGATGCCGGTTTCGACCATGACATCGGTGGACGGGGTGCTCGGCGCGGCGGCGGCGCTGCTGGCCGCCGGCGGCCCGAGCGACCCGGCCGGCGGGCCAACGCCGGACGGCCCGCTGCGGGTCGGGGTCGACCTGGGCACGGCGACGTGCGTGTTGGTCGTGCTGGCCGGGGAGCGGCCGGTCTGGGTGGGTGCGGAACCGTCGGGCGCGCTGCGGGACGGTGTCGTCGTCGACTTTGCCCGGGCGACCGCCACGGTCGGCCGGCTCCGGCAGCGGGCCGAGGCGGCCCTGGGCGTCCCGCTCACCGGCGCCGCCACCGCCTACCCGCCGTGCATCCCGGTCGGTGACGCCCGGGCCTGCCGGTTCGTCTGCGAGGCCGCCGGTTTCGACTCCGTCGAGCTGGTCGACGAGGTGACGGCGGCGCACCGGACCCTGGACGTGCGCGACGGTGTGGTGGTCGACGTCGGCGGCGGTTCGACCGGGGTCGGCGTGTTCCGCGACGGCGAGCTGGTCGCCCTGGACGACCGGCCCGGCGGCGGCCACCATCTGGACCTCATGCTGGCCGGCGCGCTCGGCCTGGCCCTGGAGGACGCCGAGCCCTACAAGCGCACCCACCCCACCGAGTCCTTCCCCATCCTGGTCCCCGGCCTGCATCGCATCGCCGAGAACATCCGGGCTCTCACCCCCGACGCGGCCGACCTGCCGCTGCACCTGGCCGGCGGCGCGCTGATGCTGCCGGGCACCGGGGACGTGCTGGCCGCCTACCTGGAGCGCACCGTGGTCACCTACCCGCACGCCCTGCTCATCACCCCCGTCGGGATCGCGAGGTCGGCGCCGTGAGCGCCCCGGGCGGGACGGCCGGCCGGCCCACGCTGCGGACGTACGCCTTCGTCGACCGGATGCAGCCGCAGTGTGCCGCGCACATCGCCGCGACCAGCCCCGGTGACGTGCCGCTGGCCGGAATGGCCGAGCTGTACATCGAGATGGCGCCCGGCAACGAGGTTTTCCGGGCCGCCGACGTCGCGCTCAAGGCCGCGGGGGTGCGGCCGGCGCTGCAGATCATCGAGCGCGAGTTCGGCCTGCTGGAGATCCATTCCGAGCAGCAGGCCGAGGTGCTGGCTTCCGGGCAGGCGGTGCTCGACGAGCTGGGCATGACCGAGACCGACCGCCTCAGGCCGGTGATCGCCTCGACACAGTTCATCACCAACGTGCACCCGTACCAGGCCCAGCTGCTCAACAAATGGCGCAAGGGCTCGATGATGATGCCCGGGCAGAGCCTGTTCGTGATGGAGGTCGCCCCGGCGGCCTACATCGCCATCGCCGCGAACGAGGCGGAGAAGGC
>NZ_JBMDXT010000572.1:0-3449 GCF_048594475.1 Nakamurella sp.
CCCCGGACGGCGCCGTCATCCCGGCCGCCGCCGGCGCGCCCCCGGCCCCGGCGGTCACCTGGCCGGGCCCCGGGCTCCCGGCCGCGTCGTATTCCCCGCGGACGGCGCTGGCCTGCGTCGCGGTGAGCTGCCCAGTCGCGACCAGCCGGCCGAGGGCGACCTCGAGCCGGCGGTCCTGGACCTGGCTGGTTCCGGATCCGGTCACCCCGCCAGCCTGCGCCGGCGGGTGCGCCGCCGCCAGGGGACTTGGTCCCACCGGCCGCCCGCCGGTCCAATGATCTTGAAAAACCATCGGCGGGTGGGACTTTCGGCCCGACCAGGCCCGGCGGCGGGCGCCTACCGTAGGCCCATGACCGACATCACCGTCACCGTCGACGATGCCCACCTGCGCTCGATCGCGACCGTGGCCCGGGAGCTGGCGGCGCGCGGCATGACGGTCGACCGGGTGTTGCCGGCCGCGGGCTGCATCATGGGTTCGGTGCCGGCCCGGTCCGGCGCCGCCGCCCTGCGATCGGTGCCGGGCGTGGTCGCGGTCGACCCGCAGATCGTCCTGTCGGTGCCCGTGCCGGATGCGGATGTCCAGTAACGCGGACCCGCCGACCGGCCGGTGGTGCGCCCGCGTCAGCGGGCCACCGGCACGGACCACCGCAACCGGGTGCCGCTCGGCCGGCCGTCCGTCACGCCCATCGTGCCGCCGTGCCGGTGCGCCCGCCGCTCCAGATTCGCCAGCCCGCTGCGCCGGCCGGTGGGGGCGATGCCGATGCCGTCGTCGCTGACCAGCAGCGTCAGCCAGGGTCCGGCAGCGGCCGCATCGCCGGGGCCGGTCCCGGGCTCGCCGATGCTCAGGTCGACCTCCACCCGCCGGGCCCGGGCGTGCCGGGCCACGTTGGTCAGGCTCTCGCGAAGGACCGCGACCAGGTCGTCGACCAGGCCGGCCGACAGCTCGGTCGCGGTCAGCGAGTCGATCGGCCCGGAGAACCGCAGGGCGGGCGTGTGACCCAGGGTCGCGGCCGCCTCGGTCACCACCGTCAGGACCCGCGAGCGGAGGCCGTCCGGGGTGTCCGGGCCGAGCGAGCGCATCGCGAAGATGGACGTCCGGATCTGGGCGATCGTGTCGTCGAGGTCGTCGATCACCCGCACGACCCGGTTGCGCATCGGATCCCCGCCCAGGCGGGCGGCCACGCCGTGCAGGGCGAGACCGGCGCCGAAGAGCCGCTGGATGATGTGATCGTGCAGGTCGGCGGCGATGCGGTCGCGTTCGTCGAGGATGGTCGCGCGTTCCCGCTCCGTCCTGGCCTGCGCCAGTTGCAGCGCGAGCGCCGCCTGATTGGCGAAACCGCCGGCCAGATCGAGGTCCTCGGGCTCGAAGGGCAGGCGGCCGGCCCGCCGGGCGATGGCCAGCACACCGCGTGTGCGGTCGCCGTCCCGCAGCGGGGTCACCAGGATGGGGCCGGCGTCCATCACGTCGGTCAGCATCGACGGCGGCAACCCGGGGTGGACCTTGGCGTCGTCCAGCCGGATGCTCCGCCCGGTGGTGAAGACCAGTGAGGACAGCGTGCTGCCCATCGGGCTGACCAGCCCGATCAGCCGGGCCGCGGTGGCCCGGTCGTCGGGGCCGGCCACGGCCGTCTCGATCCGCAGGGCGTCGGGTCCCTCGGGGAGCAGGACGGCCACGATGTCGGACTGCGCCAACCGCAGCGCGTGCTCGGCGATCAGCTGCAGCGGGGCCGACTCGCCGGCCAGGTCCAGCATCCGGCGGGTGACCTCGGCCGTCGCCGCCAGCCAGGCACTCTTGCGCTCGCCGGCCTCGTAGTACCTGGCGTTGTCGATGACGACGGCGGCGGTCGCGGCCAGGGCGACGGCCAGCTCCTGGTCGTCGGCGGTGAAGCCGCCCCGGTCGCTCTCGGTGAGGTAGAGGTTGCCGAACACCTCGTCGCGGATGCGGATCGGGACGCCCAGGAAGGTGAGCATCGGGGGATGGCCGGGCGGGAATCCCGACGACCGCGGGTGCCGGCTCAGGTCGTCCAGCCGGACCGGTTGCGGATCGTCGATGAGGGCGCCGAGCAGACCCTTGCCCCGGGGGAGATCGCCGATCACCCGCGCGGTGTCCACGGGCATGCCCACGTGCACGAACTCGGCCAGCCCGCCGTGCCGGTCCACCACGCCCAGGGCGGCGTATCGGGCGCCCACGAGTTCCCGGGCGGCGGCCACGATCTGTTCCAGCACGCCCCGCAGGCCCCGGTCGCCGATGATGGCCTGGTTGGCCCGTAGCAGGCCCCGCAGGCGGTCCTGCGTGCCCATCACCTCGCGCGCCCGGTCCACCAGCTGGGCCAGCAACTGATCGAGTTCGAGCCGGGGCTGGTCGGCGAAGGTCAGGGTGCCATCGGGTGCCGCCGGCGCGGCGGCCGCCGCCTGGTCCGGTGGGGCGGGTCCCGACGAATCGGAGCGCATCATCACCTCATCGGGCAACGGGCCGCGGTCGCGACCGCGAGAGCGTTCCCGCGCCGCCGTCGGGGCGGCTGGGCGGGAATCGGCGCAATCGCGACGAACCACGGGGTTTCGGGTGGGAACCACCCCATGCAATCACCGGACCGGGAGGCGGGCAAGGGGCAATTGCCCGTTTCATCCCAGCCGAGGGCCGCCCTCACCCCTCGGGGTGGGCCTGCCGGGGGCCGCCCTCACCCCTCGGGGTGGGTCCGGCCGGCCTGCCCTGCGGCGTGCGCGGGTGCTCGGTCGCCCGGTGCCGCTCCGGCCAGTCGCACCCGGACCAGCCGGCAGATCAGCTCGGGCAGCGCGTCGACGGTGACCGATCCGCGCAGATCGCGGAAGGCGCCGATGGCCACCCCGATGATCCGGGCTTCGGGGTGTTCCGCGCCGAATTCCCGGGTCAGCTCGTCGATCGTGGCCCACAGGCACCGGCTCGCCGCCTGGTCGCCCCGCAACGCCGGATCGCCGGGACCGAGCGGGCGGGCCGGCAGGATCGGGACCGGGCGGTGCTCGACGAGGGTCACGGGGCCACCTCCGGAGGCTGGGTTCGCGGCCACGCCGGGCCGTCGATGGCGGTGCCGTGCAGGCTGCGCTCGACGATGAGCCGGGCGGCGGCCTCGAACCGGCTGCAGTCGAGCGGCCGCCAATCCAGAATCGCTCGCGCCAGCGCGATCTCGGCGGTCTGCCGGGCGCCCGTCGGGTCGCCGTGGTGCTGCGACCAGCGGTCGGCCAGGTGCAGGGCCAGGGGCAGGTAGTGGCGGAACAGGACGTCCTCGGCCTGCGACCGGACCGTCAGATCGGGGTCGAACCGCGCCCGGTGCCAGGCCTGGGCCAACTCGGCCGGGCGGATCGCCGTGCGGGCGTTCATCCCACCTGCCCCAACCGGGTCGCCGTCCGGGTCCCGCGGTCGGTCCACCGCGTCGGCGCGGACCGTGCGGTGACCGATCGGCTCACCGCACGGT
>NZ_JBMDXT010000573.1:0-8821 GCF_048594475.1 Nakamurella sp.
GCCCCGCCAGCACCAGGCCGATCACGTTGGCGACCACCGACGCCTGATGGTCGTAGTAGAGGATGACGGACAGGTTGCCCAGGACGCCGACGACGGCCACCACGACGGCGATCGTGCGGGCCCAGCGGTGACCCACCCACAGGTAGTAGGCGACGGCTGCGTACCCCAGGATCAGCACGGCCGGGGCGGTCACCGCCGCCGTCTTGGCATCCATCGGCGCGGCCGCCGCGATCACCGCGGCCGCGACGGCCACGAGCACCTGGACCACGACGATCACGACGGCGAGGACGACCGTCACGGGGCGGGGAGCGGGCATGGCGGATCCTTCCGGCGGGTGCAATGAGTGACGGGTGGTGACCGGAAAGTAAGCGGACCGCCGCGCGGCCGACCTCGTCCCATCCGGGTGATCCCCGGCCCCCGCCCGACTGTCGGAGGCCGGTGGCAGGCTCGGGGCCGGCACCGCAGCACCCGACGTGACCTTCCAGGAGGGCCAGTGACCGCAGCCGCACCCCCCGGGCCACCCCCGGTGACCCCCGACTGGACCGCCCTGCTTGCCGCCCAGCTGTCCTGGCACTGGGACCGGCAGGCTCGACCCCGCCTGGTCGGGTTGACCGACGAGGAGTACTTCTTCGAACCGGTGCCCGGCTGCTGGTCGGTGCGGCCCGCCGGCGCCCCGGCCCCGACCGCGTTGATGGGCTCCGGCCCGATGCAGGTGGACTTCCAGCCCGATCCGGCGGAGCCGGCCCCGGTGACCACGATCGCCTGGCGGCTGAGCCACCTGGTCGTCGGCGTCTTCGGCGATCGCAACGCGCGCTACTTCGGCGGTCCGCCGATGGACTACCTGTCCTACGCCTACCCGGCGAGCGCGGCGGGTGCGCTGGCCGACCTCGACGCCGGCTACGAACGATGGCTGGCCGGGATCGCCACACTGGGTCCGGCCGACCTGGCCGCGAACTGCCGGGAACCGGGGTTCGAGTCGGAGTCGATGGCGGCCCTGGTCCTGCACATCCACCGGGAGGCGATCCATCACCTCGCCGAGATCGCCCTGCTCCGCGACCTGTGGGCGCACGGGTTGCGATCGGCGCCGGCCGGCTGACGTCCCGGGCGACCGGTCGGTGCCGGCACCTGCCCGGAACCGGCCGGAATAGGATGGCCGGCGTGTCGACCGCGTCCCTGGCCCTGACCTTCCCGCTGGCCGTCGTGTTGTTGCTGCCGGCCGCCCTCTCCGGCATCGTCGGCCTGCGCGGCCGCGCCGGGGCGCTGACCCGGGACGGGCGGATGGGCGTGCGCACCCCGGCCAGCATGGCCAGCGACGAGGCGTTCGCGGTCGCCAACCGGGTCGCCGCCCCCGTCGCGCTCGGCGCCGCGGCGGTCGCCGCGGTGATCGCGGTGCTGATCCTGGTGCTGCCGGTCTCGGCCGCCGTCGCCGTCATCCTGTTCCTGGTCGGCCTCGCCGCGGTCTTCGCGCTCCTGCTCGCCGCCTGAACGCTTGGCTACCGTGCCGCCCGGCACGTTCCGCTGCCCGCCCGCAAGCCCGGCGCCGACGGCGGAGCCGGCTGTGGCGGATGTGGCTGCGGGTGCGGCGGCTGCAGCAAGCTCACCCGCAGCACCGCGCCGGCGGCCGATCCCGCGTCCTGACCCTTCCCGGGCGCCGGCGGCCTCAGTTCCGGGTGGGATCGTCCGGGTGGTAGGCGAGCAGGGACATCGGGTAGGGCTGGCGCCGCAGCACGCTGAACCACAGGTCGGTGCGCGGTCCGGCCAGCACGTCGTCCGGCAGCCCCGGAACGACGGACCAGGACCCGTCGACGATCTCGTCGACCAGCTGGTCGGCGTCCCAGCCGGCCCGGCCGGCGTAGATCCGGATGCCGCGCAGCGATTGCGAGATGACCGTCGGGTCGCTGTCGAGATCGACCAGCACGACCGGCCCGGTGACCCCGACCACCCCGGACACCCGGCGCGGGTCCGTCCCCGTCCGGCACACCCCCAGGCACATCGCCGCGGACGTCTGCACCGGCCCGCCGGCGAACACGGCGTGCGGGCGGGCGGTGTGCGAGGCCCACGTCGGCAGCACGTTCTGCACGGCCGTCTCGCTGGGCCGGTTCAGGATCACCCCGACGGTGCCCTCGTCACTGTGCGCCACGAGATAGACGACGGTGCGCCGGAAATTGGGATCGCGCAGCCCCGGGGTGGCCACCAGCAGCATCCCCGCCCGGAGCGAATCGATCTCCCTCATCGCCGACCATTGTCCGTTCGACGGCGGCGGCGCGCGCTCTGAATCGATGGGCCCGCCGCCAGGTGGGAATCTCCCTCGGTTCGCGCGTACCGTTCGAGCGTGACCGCAGGACCGCCGACCCCGGTGACCGGCCCGGCCGCACGCCCGTCGGTGCGGGGCCTGCGCCACCTGCTCAAGGTCCGTGGCCTGCGCCGCCTGGTCTACGTCCGCCTGCTCAGCTCGTTCGGCGACGGCGCGTTCCAGGGAGCGCTGGCGGTCCTGGTGCTGTTCAGCCCCGAGCGCAAGTCCGACCCGGCCGAGATCGCCGCCGGCTTCGTGGTGTTGCTGCTGCCCTACTCCGTGGTCGGGCCGTTCGCGGGGGCGCTGCTGGACCGGTGGAGCCGCCGGCGGGTGATCGTCTGGGCGAACCTGATCCGATGCCTGCTGGTCGGGCTGGTCGCGGTGCAGATCGCGGCCGGGCTGCCGAACATCATCCTGTTCGTCACCGCCCTGCTGATCATGGGCGTCGGCCGGTTCGTCGGGTCCGGGCTCTCGGCGTCGATGCCGCACACGGTCGCCCAGGATTCGCTGGTCGGCGCCAACGCGCTGGCCACCACGTCGGGCGCGATCGCCACCGCGGCCGGCGGCGGCTACGCCATCGCGCTGCGCGGGCTGCTCGGCGACTCCAACGGCCGGGTGGCCATCGTCACCGCGACGGTGCTGCTGTTCTACCTGGCCGCGGCCCTCATCGCGACGCGGTTCCGGCTGATGGAGCTGGGCCCGGACGAGACCGACGAGCCGGCGCAGACCATGCGGGCGGTGCTGCAGGGCTTCGCCAGCGGCCTGCACCACGTGATCGCGCGCCCCACCGTCGGGCTGGCCGTGCTCGTGGTGATGGCCGTCCGGTTCAACTTCGGCCTGTGCACGATGGTCGTCCTGCTGCTGTTCCAGAAGTACTTCACCGAGCCGTTGTGGGTGCTGCGGCCCGGCGCCACCGGCATCGCCGAGGTCCTGGCGGTCGGCGCCCTCGGCGTGTTCTCCGGGGCCGTGGTCACCGCGCCGGTGGTGCGCCGGCTGGGCCGCACCCGGTGGCTGGTCGTCCTGCTGACCGTGGTCGCGGTGCTGGTGCTGATCTTCGGCAGCCGGTTCACCATCTGGTCGACCCTGGTGACCACGTTCGCCGTCGGCTTCGCCTACCAGTCCAGCAAGGTCTGCATGGATTCGGTGGTCCAGGCCGACTCCGACGATGCGTACGTCGGCCGCGTCTTCGCGCTCTACGACACGGCCAACAACCTGGCCTACGTGTCGGCGTTCTGCCTCGGCGTGCTCATCGTGCCGCCGGCCGGCAACGGGCTGGGTGCCGTCGCCCTGGTCGCCGTCATGTTCATGATCACCGGCTGGGGCTACGGGGCGGGGATGCGCCGCCTGAGCCGGCGGCCCGCCCCGGCCGATCTCGTCGCTCGGGCCGCCACGGATGGTCCGGTCGAACTGACCGACCGGGGTGCGCCCACGCCCGGCGACCGCGCCGGCGGCTGAGCGGGCGCAGGACGGGCGGGCGTCCGGACGGCGGCCGGCTGCCGTCGGACACCCGTCACATCACGCGGACATCACACCGCGCTGCCGCTCCCTATACTTCGCGCGTGGGGGGCGAGGGGCTGGAACCGGGCGACGAGATTGCCGGTTACCGGGTGGAGCGAAGCCTCGGGGCCGGTGGCATGGGCATGGTCTACCTGGTCCTGCAGCCCAGCCTGGGCAAGCGGTTCGCCCTCAAACTGCTGCCCTCGTTCCTGTCCCGCGAGCCGGAGTTCGTCGGGCGCTTCGAGCGGGAGATGCAGACCGTGTCCCGGCTGGAGCACCCGAACATCGTCGCCACGACGAACGCCGGCACCACCGACGGGCTGGTCTGGTACACGATGACCTTCGTCCGGGGGACCGACGCCGCGGAGGCCATCCGGTCCGCGCCCGGCGGCCTGCCCCCCGACCGGGTCACGGGCATCGTGGACGCCGTCGCCGACGCCCTGGACTTCGCCCACCGCCAGGGGGTTGCCCACCGGGACGTCAAGCCGGGCAACGTGCTGCTCGCGGACGACGGGCGGGTCTTCCTCACCGACTTCGGGATCGCCAAGGTGGTCGGCGAGACCTCCTCCATGACGACCTTTCAGCCGTTCACCGCCGACTTCGCCTCCCCCGAGCAGGTGGCCAACGAACCGGTCGGGATCCGGACCGACGTCTACTCGCTCGGGGCGACCGCACACGCGCTGCTCACCGGCTCGGTGCCGTTCCCCGGCGACTTCACGGCCAAGGTCTACGGCCATCGGCACCTCCCGCCCCCGCAGCCCAGCGCCGTCCGGCCCGGGTTGCCGCCCGGGGTCGACCGGGTGATCGCCACCGCGATGGCCAAGAATCCGGCCGACCGGTACCGCACCTGCGCGGAGTTCGCGGCCGCCCTCCGCCACTCGTTGGCGCCCGCGGCCGCCACCCGGGTCGCGCCCGGTGCGGAGGGCCCGGCGCCCGGCGGCGCCCTCGCGGCCTCCCGGCCGGCCGCGGGACCGCCCGGGCGACCGTCCAGCCTCCCGGCGCCACCCGCCCCCCCCGAGCCGTCGTCCTGGAAGCCGGGCAACCGGGGCCGGAAGTGGATCGTGGTCGCCGCGGCGGCCGCCCTGCTGCTGGCCGGGGGCGGGTACGTCATCCGGACGTCCGGGAGCCAAGTGGGCCAGTCGACCGCGGCTCCGGACGCCTCGGCCAGCCGGAGCTCGACCGCCGGCGCGGACGCCGGGGCCACCCGACCCTCCCGGGCGCCGACCGCGCCGACCTCGGCGACCTCGGTGACCGTGGCGACCGCGCCGACCGAGGCGACCACGCCGACCGAGGCGACCTCTATGGGAATCCTGCCGACGACCACCGCCGGCACGACCGGCGTTCCATCGCCGCTGCCGGTGGTGCCGCTGGAATCGCTGCTGCGCCCGGCCCCCGCGAGCCGGTCCGGGACCTCCGGCGGCGTCCCGGTGGCCGGCGCCGCCGCCACCGAGCTGGGCCCCCGGAACTGCCCGAACGGCACCCGGCAGTTCACGGTCGACGTCGGCGCCGGGCTGCAGCGGATCACCGGCACCTTCCTCATGTCCGACGACGCCGATCCGGACACCCGGACCCTGGTCACGGTGACCGCCGACGGAGAACCGGTCGCCGAGCAGACCGTCGCCCCGCAGTCCGGGGCGACGATCGACGTCGACGTGACCGGCGTCCGCGACCTGACCATCGACCTAGCCACGGCCGGCTCCGGCACCTGCGGCGCGGCCGGTTACCTGATCTTCCTCACCAACGCTCAGGCCTACCGATGAGCGGACCGCCCCGGAGAGTGGAGCTCTGCCCATGAAGTTCGCCGCCCGTCTCGTCGCGATCGGGCTGCCGGTCGCCCTCCTGCTCGGCGCCTGCGGGTCCGGGGGCACGGCCACGCCGGCTGCGGTGTCCACCCCCTCGTCGGCCGAGGCCGCGCCGGCCTCGTCCGCGGTACCGTCCTCGACGCCCGCGACCACCACCCGGCCGACGACGAGCTCGCCGACCAGCTCGGTGGCCGCGCCCAAGGTCATGCCGGACTACACCGGCCAGTCGCTGTCCGCGGCCCAGGCCGCCCTGGCGCCGTACAACGTCCGGATCAAGACGGTCAACCGCATCGACAGCCAGCCGGCCGGCACCGTCATCGAGCAGGACCCGGTGGCCGGCGCCCCGTTCGCCCAGCTCGTCACGCTGACCGTCTCCACCGCGCCGGCCGCGGTGCCCGACGTCACCGGCCAGACGTACGCCGACGCCGAGGAACGCCTGACCAAGCTCGGCTTCGAGGTGAAGGAGAACCCGATCTTCGACCAGAAGCTGGCCGACGGCCTGGTGCAGGGCCAGAATCCGCCCGCCGGGACGGCCAACACCGCCGAGGTCACCCTCGACGTGGTGCGCCGGCCGGTGGTGACCTACCTGGCCGACATGGAGGCGGTCGACCGGGAGAACTACGAATCCTTCAACTCCGGAAGCGCCAAGGCCAACGGCAAGTCGTACAGCCACGCCGTGGCCATCGCGCCCTACGCGAACGGCAACCCCGGCACGATCGAGTACGACTTCTCCCGGCAGTACCGCACGCTCACCGGGGAGCTCGGCCTGGGCGACAAGTCCGACAGCGCCGCCGTCGGCAAGGTGGAGATCTACGGCGACGGCCGCCAGTTGCTTGCCCAGGACGTCCCGTTCGGCACGACGACGCCCGTCGACGTCGACGTCACCGACGTGCTCCGGATCAAGATCGTCTTCTCGACGGTGGACGGCCGCAGCACCATCGTGTTCGGCGACTTCGCCGCCCAGGGCCTGCAGTCGGAGGTCGGCAGCTCCGGGTCGGCCACGCCGACCAGCACCAGCCGCTGACGTGCACCGCCGGGCCGCACGCCCGGCGACCGCCATGCCCCGCCGCCGCGCGGCGAGCACCGGCGGGCGGCCGGGTCACTGGACGATGCCCTCGCCGCGGGCCCAGTCCAGCAGCGCCGCCTCGGCGGTGTCCCGATCGAGCGGCCCCCGCTCGAGCCGCAGCTCCTTGAGGTGGGACCACGCCCGGCCGACCAGGGGGCCGGGCGGGATGCCCAACAGCTCCATGATGGCGTTCCCGTCGAGGTCCGGCCGGACCCTGGCCAGGTCCTCGGCCGCGGCGATCTGCGCGATCCGCTCCTCGAGGGAGTCGTAGGAGCGCTGCAGGGCGGCCCGCCGGCGGGGGTTGCGGGTGGTGCAGTCGGCGCGCACGAGCTTGTGCAGCCGGGACAGCAACGGGCCGGCGTCGGTGACGTACCGGCGGACCGCCGAATCCGTCCAGACGCCGGTGCCGTAGCCGTGGAACCGCAGGTGCAGGAAGGTCAGCTGGGCGACGTCGTCGATCAACGCCTTGGGCATCCGCAGCGCGCGCAGCCGCTTGCGGGCCAGCTTGGCCCCGACCACCTCGTGGTGGTGGAAGCTGACCCCGCCCCCGGACTCGAACCGGCGGGTCGCCGGCTTGCCGATGTCGTGCATCAGCGCCGCCCACCGCAGCACCAGATCGGGCCCGTCGGCCTCCTGGGCGATGGCCTGTTCCAGCACGGTCAGGGTGTGCTCGTAGACGTCCTTGTGCTGGTGGTGCTCGTCCCGTTCCAGTCGCAGGGCCGGCAGCTCGGGCAGGATGCGATCGGCCAGCCCGGTCTCGGTGAGCAACCGCAGACCGTCCACCGGGTGCGCCCCCAGCAGGAGCTTGTCCAGCTCGGCGCCGACCCGCTCCGGGGTGATCCGATCGATCTCGCCGGCCATCGCGGTCATCGCCGCGACCACCCGGGGGGCGGGGTGGAAACCCAGCTGGGAGACGAAGCGGGCCGCCCGCAACATCCGCAGCGGATCGTCCCGGAAGGAGTGCTCGGGCGTCCCCGGGGTGTCGAGCACGCGGTCGGCCAGCTGGCCCAGGCCGCCGAACGGGTCGGCGAACGCGTGGCCGGGCAGCGACACGGCCATCGCGTTGACGGCGAAGTCGCGGCGCAGCAGGTCGCCCTCGAGGGTGTCGCCGAAGGTGACCACCGGGTTGCGGGTGTCCCCGTCGTACAGGTCCGACCGGAACGTGGTGATCTCCACCCGGAAACCCGACTTCGCCGCGCCGACCGTGCCGAACTCGATCCCGGTCTGCCAGATGCTCTCCGCCCAGCCCTTGACCAGCGCGAGCACCTGCTCGGGACGCGCGTCGGTGGTGAAGTCGAGGTCGTCCTCGAGCCGCCCGAGGAGGGCGTCCCGCACCGATCCGCCGACCAGGTGCAGCTGATGCCCGGCGGCGGCGAAGCGGGCGCCGAGCTCGTCGGCGACGGGGGCAATGCGCAGCAGGTCGGCCACCGCGGTCCGCTGCAGCGCGGACAACCGGCCACCGCCGGACGGGGACGCCGGCTGCGGGGGACGCGGCGAACTGGACACGACGGGCCAGTCTATCGACCCGGCGGCCACCGCCGGACCGGTCGGCCCACCCGGCGGCCGGCCCGGTCGGCGTTCCGCCCGGTCACCGGCGGTGTTGCGGGCGTGTGACGGCGGCGCCGGTCCCGCGTTCGGTGCCGCGTTCGGCCGGGGGTGCCGCACTACCATCGGCCCATGCCTCCCGCCCGCCGCCACGTGCCCGGGCCGGCCCGACCCCGCCGCCCGGCGGACGAGACGTCCGCGGGGGGCCTGGTCATCCGCACCCTCGACGGCACCGCGTCGGCGGCCCTGATCGGCCGGCTGGCCCGGCGCGGGCGCCTGGGCTGGTCGCTGCCGAAGGGGCACGTCGAGGCCGGGGAGACCCACGAGGAGGCCGCGATCCGTGAGGTCGCGGAGGAGACCGGCATCAGCGGGCGGATCACCGCCCGGCTCGGCAGCGTCGACTACACGTTCGTGGCCGAGGGGCGCCGGATCCACAAGCGCGTGCACCACTACCTGATGGTGGCCGTCTCCGGCGAGCTCTCCGACGCCGACATCGAGGTCACCGAGGTCGCCTGGGTCCCGCTGACGGATCTGACCACCCGGCTGGCCTACGCCGGCGAGCGACGCCTGGTCCGGCGGGCGGTCGAACTGCTGGCGGACACCGCGTGACGCCTCGGC
>NZ_JBMDXT010000574.1:0-8090 GCF_048594475.1 Nakamurella sp.
CTCAGCGGGTGATCGACCTGCGCATCGTCCGTGACGACCCCGATCGAGTCCGCGCCTCGCAGCACGCCCGCGGCGAGGACTCCGGAGCGGTCGACCGGCTGCTGGCGGCGGACGCGGCCCGGCGGTCGGCGGTCGCCACGGCCGACTCCCTGCGGGCCGAGCAGAAGGCGTTCGGCCGGACGATCGGCAAGGCCGCGAAGGAGGATCGGCCGGCGCTGCTGGAGCGGGGCAAGCAGATGGCCCAGCAGGTCAAGGACGCCGAGGCGGCCGAGAACGAGGCCAACCTGGCGCTGGCCGCCGCGCACCGGGCCGTGCCGAACGTCATCGAGGGCGCGCCGCCCGGTGGCGAACAGGACTACCTGGTGGTCAAGGAGGTCGGCACGCCGACCGCGTTCGACTTCGAGCCGCGCGACCACGTCGAGCTCGGCGAGCGGCTGGGCGCCATCGACATCGAACGCGGCACCAAGGTGTCCGGGGCCCGCTTCTATTTCCTGCGCGGGGTCGGGGCCCAACTGCAGTGGGCCCTGCTGAACCTGGCGGTGACCACCGCGATCGGCAACGGGTTCGTCCCGATGATCCCGCCGGTGCTGGTCAAGCCGGAGGCGATGGAGGGAACCGGCTTCCTCGGCGCGCACGCCGACGAGATCTACCGGCTCGAGGCCGACGACATGTACCTGGTCGGCACCGCGGAGGTGCCGCTGGCCGGCTACCACGCGGGCGAGATCCTCGACCTGTCCGGCGGCCCGCTGCGGTACGCCGGCTGGTCGTCGTGCTTCCGCCGGGAGGCCGGCTCGTACGGCAAGGACACCCGCGGCATCCTGCGGGTGCACCAGTTCGACAAGGTCGAGATGTTCGTCTTCTGCAAGCCGGAGGACGCCGCCGCCCAGCACGAGCAGCTGCTCGCCTACGAGGAGCAGATGCTGGCCCACATGGAGCTGCCCTACCGGGTGATCGACACCGCGGCCGGCGACCTGGGTTCGTCGGCGGCCCGCAAGTTCGACTGCGAGGCGTGGGTGCCCACCCAGCAGACCTACCGCGAGCTGACCTCCACCTCCAACTGCACCACCTTCCAGGCCCGCCGGCTCGGCGTGCGGTTCCGTGACGATGACGGAAAACCGCAGGTCTGCGCCACCCTGAACGGCACCCTGGCGACGACGCGCTGGCTGGTGGCGATCCTGGAGAACCACCAGCAGGCGGACGGCTCGGTCCGGGTGCCCGCGGCGCTGCGGCCCGGCCTGGGGGGCCGGGAGGTGCTCGAACCGATCCGGTGACGGTCGCCGTCGGTCTCATCCATCTCGGACGACGCCGGCGAACGGGTGATGGGTGACCCTGGGAAGCGACTGGGAGTGACACTCTCGGCCGATCTGGGAGGGTGCATGAGCACACTGGCGAGCGATCTGCGGACACTGGGCCGGGAGGCCTACATCTACCTCTATCCCCTGGTCACCATGGAGGTGACGCGGCGGCAGATGGTCAACAGCCCGGTCGGGAGCAAGCCGGGGTTCGGCCCGGCGAACGCGTTCCATCACATGCGCAGCTTCCCGCCCGCTGATTTCCGGTCGGTGGTCCGGCCCAACTTCGACACCCTCTACTCGTCGGCCTGGCTCGACCTGACCGCGGGACCGGTGCTGATCGAGCTGCCGGACAGCGACGACCGCTACTACATGATGCCGATGGTGGACATGTGGACCGATGTCTTCGCCACCCTGGGCAAGCGGACGACCGGCACCGGCCCGCAGACCGTCGCGGTGGTCGGGCCCGGCCACCGGGGTGACGGTCCGGCGGCCACGCACGTCGTGCACGCCCCGACCGCGCACCTGTGGGTGATCGGCCGCACCCAGACCAACGGCCCGGCGGACTACGCCGCCGTGGGGGCGTTCCAGGACGGCTGGCGGATCACCCCGCCGGCCGGGTGGACGGCCCCGGCGATCGATCCGGCCGTCGACACCACGACGGAGCCCCTTCGGCTGGTCGACGACCTGCCGGCGGTGGAGTTCTTCACCCTGGCCGGCCAGGTGCTGGTGGCGAACCCGCCGCATGCGACCGACGCCTCGCAGCTGATGCGCCTGCGGCGGCTGGGGATCGAGCCCGGCCGGCCGTTCGACCCGAGCGGGTTCGACACCGATGAGCTCGCCCTGATCCAGCAGGGCGCGACCGACGGGTTGGCCGAGATCCGCTCCGGCGTCACGCACGCCGGCGTGCCGGTCAACGGGTGGCTGGTGCTGACCACCGCGATGGGCGTGTACGGCAACGAGTACCTGCGCCGGGCGGTCATCACGCTGGTCGGGCTGGGGGCCAATCCGGCCCAGGACGCGGTGTACCCGCTGGCGCGGGCCGATGCGGACGGGCATCCGTTGACCGGTGACCACGACTACCTCCTGCACTTCGAGAAGGCCGAACTGCCACCGGTGCACGCGTTCTGGTCCGTCACCATGTACGACGGCGAGGGCTTCCAGATCCCCAACGAACTCGACCGGTTCGCCCTCGGTGACCGGGATCCGCTCACCTACAACGACGACGGATCGCTGGACATCCACATTCGGCGGACCAACCCGGGACCGGAGCTGGAATCCAACTGGCTGCCCGCCCCGGCCGGCCCGATCGGCCTGACCCTGCGCCTGTACGCGCCGGCCGACGAGGTGCTGGACGGCCGGTGGGTGCCGCCGGTGGTGCGCCGGGTGGGCTGAGGGCCCGCGCGACGCGCCGGCCCGCCCACCGGACGGGCCCGGTGGGCGGGACGTCATCTGCCGGACATGCCACGGCCATGACCGGCCGACCAGGGCGGGCTTACTCTGCTGCGATGCGGTCAACTGTGCGCGACGACAACGAGCAGGACCGGCCCGTCGACCTGGTGGTGCACGCGCCCCGGGCGCTCGTCGACGGGCGGGAGCAGGCGGTCAGCATCGCGGTGCGGATGGGGCGCATCGTGGGCATCGAGCCGCTGGGGACCGCGCCGCCGCACCGGCTGGTGGCCACGCTGGAGCCGGACGAGATCCTGATCCCCGGGCTGGTCGACACCCACGTGCACATCAACGAGCCCGGCCGCACCGACTGGGAGGGCTTCGACACCGCCACCGCGGCGGCGGCCGCGGCCGGCGTCACCACGCTGATCGACATGCCGCTCAACTCGCTGCCCCCGACGCTCACCGCGGCGGCGCTGGCCACCAAGCGCGCGGCCGCCCGCGGCCGGTGCCGGGTCGACGTCGGCTTCTGGGGCGGTTGCGTGCCGACCAACCTGGCCGATCTGCCGGAGCTGTTCGCCGCCGGGGTGTTCGGCGTCAAGTGCTTCCTGCAGGACTCCGGGGTGCCCGAGTTCCCGCCGGTCACCAACGGTGAGATGCGAACGGCAATGCGGACGATCGCCGAGGTCGGTGGGCTGCTGCTGGTGCACGCCGAGGATCCCGGCGTCCTGCACACCTCGCCGACCCCGCAGGGTCGGGACTACCAGGCGTTCGTGGCCTCCCGGCCCGAGTCGGCCGAGACCGCGGCCATCGCCTCCTGTATCGAGGCGGCGACGGTCACCCGCTGCCGCACCCACATCGTGCACGTGTCCAGTGCCGGCGGCGTCGAGCTGATCCGCCGGGCCAAGGCTGCCGGAGTCCCGATCACCGCCGAAACCTGCCCGCACTACCTGGTTTTCGACGCGCAGGAGATTCCGGACGGGGCGCCGCAGTACAAGTGCTGCCCGCCCATCCGGGGCCGCGCCGACCAGGACGCGCTGTGGGCGGGCCTGGCCGACGGGACGGTCGACATCGTGGTCAGCGACCACTCGCCCAGCACCGCCGAGCTCAAGCTGCTCGACGTCGGCGACCTCGGTCTGGCCTGGGGCGGCATCGGCGGCCTGCAGTTCGGCTTCGGCGCCGTCTGGGCCCAGGCCGCCCGGCGCGGCGTGCCGCTGGCCGACGTGGTCGGCTGGATGTCGACCGGGCCGGCGCGGCTGGCCGGACTCGACCACAAGGGCCGGTTGGAGGTCGGCGCCGACGCCGACCTGGTCATCCTGGCCGACGCGGACACCTACACCGTCACCGACGAGTCGATCCGGCACCGCAACAAGATCACCCCCTACCTGGGCCGGGAGCTGCGGGGCGTGGTGCGGGCCCGCTGGCTGCGCGGGACCGAGCTGTCCGACGAGCTGGTCGCCGGCCGGCTGATCAGCCACGACCCGCGCTGACCCGGCGGCCCGGCCCGCGACCACCACGATCTGCGACCACCCGTCGAAGGAGCACACCCCATGAAGCGGACCGATCTGAACCTGGCCAGCCGAGCACTGGGCGGGTCCGTGCGGTACGTCAGCGACGAGTTCTTCGCCCCCTGCGAGGCCCTGCTGGTCCCCGAGCCGCCGGTCCACGACACCACCACGTTCGGCCCGCACGGCAAGATCTACGACGGCTGGGAGACTCGCCGCCGGCGCACGCCGGGGCACGACTGGGCGGTCGTCGCACTCGGCGTCCCCGGTGTCCTGCAGGAGATCGTCGTCGACACCTCCTTCTTCCGCGGCAACTACCCGCCCGAGATCTCGGTGGAGGCGACCTGGGTGGACGGGGCACCGGACCGGGCCGCCCTGGACGCCGCGGAATGGACCACCGTCGTGCCGAACTCGGCGGCCCGCGGGGACACCGCGAACTCCTACCGGGTCTACAACAGCCAGGTGTTCAGCCATGTCCGGCTCAACATCTACCCCGACGGCGGGGTGGCCCGGTTGCGGGTGCTGGGGACCGCGGTCCCCGACCCGCGCGTGCTCGGCGACCGGATCGACCTGGCCGCCATCCACCACGGCGGCGACATCGCCGAGTGCTCGGACATGTTCTACTCCGACGCCCGCCACGTGCTCTACCCGGGCATCGCCGCGTCGATGGCCGACGGGTGGGAGACCGCCCGCCGCCGGACCGCCGGCAACGACTACATCGTCGTCACGCTCGCCGGGCCGGCCGAGCTCGAGTACGTCACGATCGACACCGGCTACTTCCTGGGCAACGCGCCCGGCCGGGTCCGGCTGTCCGCGCAGCGCACGGCCACCTCGCCGTGGCGGGAAATCGTCGCCGAGAGCCCGATCTCGCCCGACGCCCGGACCCGCTTCCGGATCGCCGCCGACAGCGAGGTCGCCGCCGTGCGGGTGGACGTCTATCCCGACGGCGGCTTCTCCCGGTTGCGGCTGATGGGCAAGCTGCTGCCGGCGGCCCTGTCCCAGGCGATCGGCCACTGGTTGGAACGGCTGCCGCGGTCGGCGTCGAGCAGGGTGCTGGCCGATGCCGGGCTGAGCGGCATCCCGATCAAGGAGTTGCGCGAGGACCAGCTGCTGTCGCTGGCCTGGTGAGCGGGATACTGCCGGGATGACGATCGCCCGGCTGAGCACGCACGTCCTGGACACCACCATCGGCCGGCCCGCGGCCGGGATCCCCGCCCGGCTGGAGCGGCTCGACCCGGACGCCGCCGCGGAGGTCGGGCTGGGCACCACCGACGACGACGGCCGGGTGTTCCGGCTCAACACCGCCGACCTGGCGCCCGGCCGGTTCCGGCTCACCCTGGACACCGCCGCCTACTTCGAGCGCCGGCACGGGTCGATGTTCTACCCGCAGATCAGCGTGTCGTTCGCGTTGTCGGGCGACCGCGAGCACTACCACATCGCCGTGCTGACCAGCACCTACTCCTATTCGACGTATCTGGGTTCCTGACCGGTCCGGGCACCGACGGCCGACATCAACCCGTCACATCGGTCTGCCAGCATGGGCGGGCCCAGGGTGTCCAGTGAGGGAGTCGACCGATGGCGATCGTGCTCGGCACGAACCAGTACGGCAAGGCCGAGGTGCGGATGGTCTTCGTCGACCGCAGCACGCCGGTGCATGCGATCACCGACGTCAACGTGACCAGCCAGTTGATCGGGGACTTCACCGACACGCACCTGACCGGGGCGAACGACGACGTCATCGCGACCGACACGCAGAAGAACACCATCTACGCGATGGCCCGCACGGGCGGGGTCGGCTCCCCGGAGGAGTTCGCGCTGCGCCTGGCCCGCAATTACGTCGACAAGTACGACCAGGTCACCGGCGCCCGGATGGCCGTCGAGCAGTACTCGTGGGACCGCATCGTGACCTCGGCCGGACCGCACGATCACGCGTTCAGCCGGGGGACGGCGGAGAGCCGGACGACGGTGGTCCGCAAGGACGGGGCCGCGGAGACCGTCATCTCCGGGCTCACCGGACTGGTGGTGCTCAAGTCGACCGGGAGCGAGTTCTGGGGATTCCCCGAGGTCGAGTACACCTCGCTGGTGGAGACCACCGACCGGATCCTGGCCACGGCGGTCACCGCCCGCTGGCTCTTCACCTCGACCGAGCTGGACTGGGACGCCGCGTTCACCGCCGTGCGCACCGCGCTGCTGGAGAATTTCGCGACCACGCACAGCCTGTCGTTGCAGCAGACGCTGTACGCGATGGGCCGCGGGGCGCTCGAGGCCGTGCCGGAGATCGCGGAGATCCGGCTGTCCCTGCCGAACAAGCACCACTTCCTGGTCGACCTCGGCCAGTGGGACCTGGACAATCCCAACCAGGTGTTCTACGCCGCCGACCGGCCGTACGGGCTGATCGAGGCGTCGATCCTCCGGGACGACGCCGAGGTCCCGGCGGGCGCCTGGGAGGGCATCGCCGCGTTCGTGTGAGGCCGGCGGATCAGACGTGCGCGGCGGCGTCCTGCACCAGCAGCTCCAGGTGGCCGCGGGTGATGGTGTGCGGGTCGAACGACATGACGACCCGCGCGTCGCCGGCCGCGTCGACGACGTCGACACCCTCGACCCCGGGCATCCGGTGGGCGATGAGGTGCTGGGCGAGCCGGGCGGCGTCCCGCGTGGGGTGCGCGTCGGCGAAGCGCACGACCAGCACGGTGGGCCGGACGCCGGTGGAGATGATCAGGTCGGTGGGGGCGATGAGGGTGCTCGTGGCCATGGTCTTCTGGACGCCCGACGCCGCGCGAGGTTGTCCGCGCTGCGAAGCCCGGTTCACATCCGGCCGGCGCCGGCCCGGTCGCGGTAGGCCCGCCACCCGTCCCGGTCGGAGATGTCGATCAGCTCGGCCGAGTCCAGGTAGTTCGGCCGGAGCACCACCGCGACGGCGGAGGACCCGTCGGCCAACTGGATGACCGACAGCTCCAGCTCCTCCGGCTCGGCCGGGATGAACCGCTCGCGCAGGGTGGTCAGGGGCACGTCGTACAGCTCGCCGACCACCGACACGCCACCGTCGGCGACCGGCCACAGCGCCGGGAACCGGTCGCCCACGGAGTAGAAGCGGTAGATCGGGGCCGTGTGCGCGGCACCCAGGAACGGGTGGTCGGCGATGCTGTGGTGCACCGAGCCGCCGCGCATGCCCTCGCCGTTGACGAACAGGGGAACACTGGTCATGGAACGTCCTTCCGATGGATTCGGCCCCGGGAGGTGGCCGAAGGATCCGGCCGCCGGGGTCAGGTGACGATCAGGTCGGGCGACGATCAGGTCAGGCCACGTTGAGGGACACGTCGACGTTCCCCCGGACGGCCTTGGAGTAGGGGCAGCGCCGGTGCGCCTGGTCGAGCAGGTCGGCGGCGACCTCGCGGTCGACCCCGGGCAGGTCGCCGGTGATCGCGGCCTGCAGGGCGAATCCGGAATCGCTCTTGACCAGGCCGATCTCGACGCGCACCGAGGAACCGGTGACGTCCAGCCCGGCGGCCGTGGCCAGGTTCTTCAGCGCGGAGTGGAAGCAGGCGCTGTAGCCGGCGGCGACCAGCTGCTCGGGATTGGTCGGGTCGCCCGGCCCGGCGCCGGGGCGGGGCGAGGTGAGGTCGAGGTCGAGCACGCCGTCGGTGGTGCGGGCGTGCCCGTTCCGGCCGTTCCCGGTGGACACGGCGGTGGTCGTGTAGACGGTCGTCGGGACCGCGGTCATCGTGGCTTACTTTCGATGGGGGTGCCCGCCCGGCCGCGCCGGCCCGCGCGGATCAACAACGCCGGCGCGGATCAACTCACCCCGAATGTGACGGGTGGGACCGGAGTCGCCGACTTCGTGCGCGCGGGGGCAGGGCACGGTGGGACCGGCCGGGCGCGGGGACGCCCGGCCGGGGCGGCCGAT
>NZ_JBMDXT010000575.1:0-1645 GCF_048594475.1 Nakamurella sp.
CGTACTCGGCCTCCAGCGCAGTGATCTCCCCCTGGATCAGCTGGACCGGGCTCGGCGTCGCGTCGCTGGCCACCGAGACCTTCACCTTGGAGCCGATCTTCGCGCCGGACTTGCTGATGACCAGGCGGTCCGGGTCGCGGAAGCGGAGCAGGAAGAAGTCCGGCAGCCGCAGGCTGTCGTCGACGATCGCCGAGACCAGCAGCGCCCGGGCATCGGCGGCCAGCTCCGCGCCGTCGATGTCGACCAGGAAGCTGGACGAGATGGGCGCCATCTAGGTCACCGCCGGCTCGAGGAGTTCGGCCACCGACGGCAGCATCAACGCGCTGCCCAGGGCCAGCCGGGCCGGGTCGTCCACCCGGTTGAAGCGAGCCAGCGGCCGCCACAGCTGCGGGTCGCCGTACTCGCGATAGGCGATGGACGCCAAGGTGTCCCCGGTGACGACGGTGTGCAGGGCCCGGGCGGCAATGGATCCCGACGTCGGGTTCTGCTTGCCCTTCTCCTGCGGCATCTCCTGCAGGGTGACGGTGCAGACCGCCCGGATCGGCGTGCCCTCCGGGGTGAACAGGGTGTACTTCGCGCTGACCTGGGTGACGTAGGCGGGGAAACTCTTGATCGCGCCCCACTGGAAGACGACCAGCGGCGGGGTGGGTTTCTTGCTGGCGTGCGACTTCTCGGTCGGGGTGGTGCAGGCGAACAACTTGTCCACCGCCTCGACCACCGACCCGTCGTGCTTGGCGGTGGCGTCGAAGAACATCTCCAGCGACAGCTGCCCGGGCTCGGGACCCTTGAACTCCGGCGGCGGCGCGGCCTTGGCCCCGTTGGTGGCCTTGCTCTCCCACTTCGCCTTCTTGGCGATGGTGAGTTCCTTGGGGTTGAACTGGAACTCGATCGTGCCGATCTCCCCGTCGAGCTTGCGCCCGCCGGTGGCCGGGGACGAGTCGTACATCGTCAGCTTGGCCTTCTCGACCTTCTGCGGGGTGCGGTCCCCGGTCGGCGCGGGCGGCGTCGGCTTGCCCCCGGCGCCGGTGAGCGAGGACCCCATCACGCACCGCCGGGCAGGATGCCGTGGTGCGCGATCTCGAGGGTCTCGGTGGCCACCTTGGCCGAATCGACGTTCAGGCTCGGGCCGGTCCAGCGCACGGGAATGACCCCGGCCAGGGACCATTCGGCGACGACGGTGTCGTCGGCGGTCATCGCCGTGATCACCATGGTGGTCGGCTTGACGCCGCTCATCATGCTGGCGAACCAGGTGGTCAGGTGCTTGCTGTCCTCACCGATGGGGCGGGTCAGCTTGACGTTGGTGAACTTCATCCGGGTGGGCAGCTGCCAGATCATGGCGTTGTTGCCGCCCTCCTCCCGCTGCTCGATGACGATCTCGCAGCCCAGCCCCTCGCAACTGTTGAACAGGCCGAGCGGGAACTCGTCGATCTTGACCTTGAAACAGACGCTGACGGCGGGATCTTTGAACTCAGCCATCGGTTTTCCTCCTCACGGTGGGTCGGGTGCCGGGTGGGCCGGCCTAGCGGCGCAGATCGGTGACCATGCCGGCCCGTTCCCGGTCCAGCCACAGCTCGGACTTGAGCCGGGCGGACAGCGGGTCGAACAGCCGGCGGGCCAGCTCGTCGAGGTTCGTCGGCAAGGCATC
>NZ_JBMDXT010000576.1:0-10290 GCF_048594475.1 Nakamurella sp.
GGGCCGCGCCGATCGCGGGCCGGGGGCGGGGCGGGCGCCCGCCCCCCCGGGCCCCCCGGCCGCCCCCGGCCGGGCGCCGCACTTCTGGGGTCCGCTGCGGGCGACCACGCCGTCCCGGATCGGCCTGGCCCGCACCGGCGACGCGGTGTCCACCCGGCACCTGCTGGAGTTCCGCGCCGCCCACGCCGCCGCCCGGGACGCGGTGCACGAGCCGCTCGACGTCCCCGCTCTGGCCGCGGCGGTGTCCGCCGCCGGGCTGGGCGAGCCGGTGGTGGTGACCAGCCGGGCGGCCGGACGGAGCGAGTACCTGCGCCGCCCCGACTTCGGCCGCCGGCCGGCCTCGCTGGCTCCGCTCGACCCGCTCCCCCGCGGGCGCGACATCGGCGTCGTGCTGGCCGACGGCCTGTCCGCGCGGGCCCTGGCCGAGCACGGCGCCCCGCTGCTGCGGGCGCTGGTCGATGCATTCGCCGGCCGCTGGAGCGTGGCGCCCCCGGTGATCGCGACCCAGGCCCGGGTCGCGCTGGGCGATCACATCGGGGCCGCGCTGGCCGTGGGCACCCTGCTGGTCGTCATCGGGGAACGGCCGGGACTGTCGGTCGCCGACAGCCTGGGCATCTACCTGACCCAGGCGCCGCGGGCCGGGCTCACCGACGCCGACCGCAACTGCGTGTCCAACATCCATCCGCCGGGCGGGCTGGGCTACGCCGAGGCCGCGCGGGTCACCGCCGGGCTCGTCGAGGGCGCCCGGGCGTCGGGCCGGTCCGGGGTGACCCTGAAGGACACCTCCCGGGCAGCGCTCGACGGCAGCGCCCGGTCGGCCCTGGACTGACGCGCCTCCGGGGCGGCGCTGAAGGGCACCGCCCGATCGGCCCGGACCGACCCCCGCCTCCCCGGACGGAACCCCGGCACTTCCACCCGCCGGAACCCGGTCCGCCGGGCGGGCGACGCCGGGCGGCCCGACCCCAGGATGGAACCTGGCCCGGTGGCACCGCACGCCTGCGGTGGCCAGCACGCATCCATCCGAGGAGCCCGCATGCCCGACCCGCACGATCTGCCGGACTACTCCGAGGCCGACCTCACGGTCGGCCACCAGAAGGAATACGCCGCGGGGATCAAGGCGGTCGGCATCTCGATGAAGCGCGCGCTGGCCCACATGGGCCCGGTGCGCACGGCCCAGACGCTGACCCGGCTCAACCAGGCCGAGGGCTTCGACTGCATGAGCTGCGCCTGGCCCGATCCCGAGGTCGGCCACCGGCACACCGCGGAGTTCTGCGAGAACGGAGCCAAGGCGGTGGCCGAGGAGGCCACCACCGCCCGGGCGACGCCCGAGTTCTTCGCCGCGCACAGCATCGCCGAGCTGGACGCCCGCTCCGAATGGTGGCTGGGCCAGCAGGGCCGGCTGACCCATCCGCTGGTCAAACGACCCGGCGCCACCCACTACGCGCCCATCGAGTGGGACGAGGCGTTCGCCCTGATCGGGGACGAGCTCAACGCGCTCGGCAGCCCGCACGAGGCCACGTTCTACACCTCCGGCCGGGCGTCGAACGAGAGCGCGTTCGCCTACCAGCTGTTCGTGCGCGCGTTCGGCACCAACAACCGGCCCGACTGCTCGAACATGTGCCACGAATCGACCAGCGTCGGCCTGGCCGAGTCGATCGGCATCGGCAAGGCGTCGGTCAGCATCGAGGACGTCCATCAGGCCCAGCTGATCATCGTGGCCGGTCAGAATCCCGGCACCAACCACCCGCGCATGCTCTCCGCGCTGGAGATCGCCAAGCGCAACGGGGCCACCATCGTCGCGATCAACCCGCTGCGGGAGGCCGGCCTGACCCGGTTCAAGAACCCGCAGCGGCCGTCCGGGGTCGTCGGCGACGGCACCAAGATCGCCGACCTGCACCTGCCGATCAAGGTCAACGGGGACCAGGCGCTGTTCCAGGCACTCGGGTCGCTGCTGGTGGAATGGGACGCGCTGGACCACGACTTCATCGCCACCCACACCACCGGGTTCGAGGCCTGGAAGGCCCACGTCGGGGCCGTCGACTGGAACCGGGTGACCGACGTGACCGGGCTGACCCGGGCGCAGATCACCGAGCTCGGGCAGCTGCTGCGTGACTCGTCCGCGACGGTGTTCTGCTGGGCGATGGGTCTGACCCAGCACCGCAACGGGGTGGCCACCATCCGCGACGTCTGCAACCTGGCGTTCGCCCAGGGCAACATCGGCAAGCCCGGGGCCGGCCTGTTCCCCGTCCGCGGGCACTCCAACGTGCAGGGCGACCGGACCATGGGCATCTGGGAGCGGCCGCCGCAGAACTTCCTGGACGCCCTGCAGCTCGAGTTCGGCTTCGACCCGCCGCGCGCGCACGGGCTGGACGCGGTCGATTCCATCCGCGCGCTGCGCGACGGCCAGGCGCACGTGTTCATCGGGCTCGGTGGCAACTTCGTGCAGGCCGCGCCGGACACCGAGGTGGTCATCGAGGCCATGCGGCGGGCCCGGCTGACCGTGCACATCTCGACCAAGCTGAATCGCTCGCATCTGGTCTGCGGGCGGACGGCGCTGATCCTGCCGACGAAGGGCCGGACCGAGAAGGACGTCCAGGCCTCCGGCGAGCAGTGGATCTCGGTCGAGGACTCCACCTGCGCCGTGCACGCCTCGCGGGGCCCGCTCAAGCCGGCCAGCCCGCACCTGAAGTCCGAGGTCGACATCGTCTGCCGGATGGCCCAGGCCACCCTCGGCGACCGGTACGGGATCGACTGGACGGCGATGCGGGAGGACTACGGCGTGATCCGGGGTCACATCTCCCGGGTGGTCGCCGGGTGCGAGTCGTACGAGGTGAACGTGCGCCGGCCCGGCGGATTCGTCATGCCGCACCCGCCCCGGGACACCCGCACCTTCCCGACGCGATCCGGCCGGGCCGAGTTCGCCGTCTCGCCGATCGAGGCGATCCAGGCCCCGCCCGGGCACCTGGTGCTGCAGACCCTGCGCAGCCACGACCAGTACAACACCACCATCTACGGCCTGTCCGACCGCTACCGCGGCATCGAGGGCGGCCGGAAGGTGATCTTCCTGAACGCGCAGGACATCGCGGCCGGCGGGTTCTCCGACGGCCAGCACGTCGACATCGAGACGCACTGGCCCGACGACGACGTGGTCCGCTGCGTGCGTGCCTTCCGGATCGTCGCCTACGACACGCCGGCCGGATCGGCGGCCGCGTACTACCCGGAGACCAGCCCGCTGATCCCGCTGGATTCGACCGCGCTGGAGAGCAACACCCCCACCTCCAAGTCGGTCATCGTGCGGCTGCTGCCGGCCGGTCAGGGACACGAACACCAGGTCGCCGACGAAAGCCAGGACGCGACCGGCTCCGACTGGGACCACAAGTGGGAGCCGGACGTCGAGGAACATCTGTCCTGAGCCCGCCGCCCGGCCCGGGGCCCGATCACCGACCGGCGGGCGGGTCCGCGTCGATCAGGTCGGTGACGTCCACCTGAGTGCCGATGAAATGGGTGACGGCCCCGGTCTGCGGGTCGCGGATCGGGGAGATCGACAGGCGGTTCCAGAACGGCCGGCCGTCGCGCCGGTGATTCCGGATCACGGCGCTGACGTCCTCCTGCCGGGCCAGCGCGGCGGCCAGTCGCGCGACGTCGGCCCGATCGGTCTCCGACCCCTGCAGGAAGCGGCAGTTCCGGCCGAGGATCTCGGACGGGGCGTAGCCGGTCAGCCGCTGGAACGAGGAGTTGGCGTAGACCAGCGGCAGGTCGTCGGTGTTGCTGGCGATCGTGATGCCCTGCACGGCCCCGCTGGCGGCGACCGCGCGGAGCAGCACGGCGGGCAGCCCGTCCGGCGAAAACGGGATGTCGGCGGCCGGCCCACTGCGCATCATCGGAGTATGCCTGCCCTGGAGATCACGCTGCGCCGGGTGGTCCCCGGCGACTTCCCCCTGTTGGCCACCTGGCTCTCCCGCCCGCACGTGCACCGGTGGTGGTTCCACGAGTTCACCGCCGACGCCGTCGCCCGCGACTTCGGCCCCTCCGCCCGCGGGGAGGAGCCCAACGAGGACCTGCTGGTCCTGCTGGCCGGCGCCGGCGGGCCGCGCCCGGTCGGCCTGGTCCAGCGCTGCTTCTGGCACGACTATCCCGAGTACGTGCGCGAGATCGCCCCGATCCTGGCCGTCCCGCCCGACGCCGCGACCATCGACTACCTCATCGGCGAACCGGCCGACACCGGCCGCGGCCTCGGACCGGCGATCATCCGGACGGTGCTGGCCGACACCTGGGCCACCCGGCCCCGGGCCGGCTGCGTGATCGTGCCCGTGGCCCTGGGCAACCGGGCGTCCTGGCGGGCGTTGGAGAAGGCCGGCTTCACCCGGGTCGCCGTGGGTGACCTGGAGCCGGACAACCCCGTCGACCCGCCCGACCACGTCGTCTACCGCATCGACCGTCCCTGACCCTCTCGAGCCGGCCCCGGACCACCCCCGGATTCGTGTTGATCATGGGAAGATCGCCGTTCTGCGGCCCGTCAGGCGGCCACCATCCCATGATCAACAGCGGATGAGGGCTCAGTCGTCGGTCGGCTGGGCCCGCTTGGCCAGCACCTGCAGCTCGTCCCAGACGGCCCGCGCCCGGTCGACGCAGACGACCACCAGGTCGCCCGGGTTGGCCCGCTCGACCGCGGTGCGGGTGGACTCGATCTCGTCCAGCACGGTCTCGATCTGCTTGACCCGGCCACCCTCGGCCTGCCCCTCCCGGGCGCCCTGCACGATGAGGCCGGCGGTCTCCCCCGGCTGCCGTCCGCGGAGCCGGTCGTCCTCCCGGACGATGATCACGTCGAAGTGCTTGGCCGCCTGCCGGCCCAGGTCGAGCATGTCCTGGTCGCGCCGGTCGCCAGCGGTGGCGATGACGCCGATCCGCTGCGGCCGTTCCAGCACCGAGTCGTCGTCGAAGAACCGATCGACGAAATCGCCGAGCGCGACCATCGCGGGCGCGTTGTGGCAGTAGTCGACGATCACCTTGACCCCGCGCACCTCGGTCAGGTTCATCCGGCCCGGCGCCGAGTAGTACGACGGCGTGAACGAGCGCAGCCCGCCGCGGATGTCGCCCAGGTGGGCACCGGCGCAGTAGGCGGCGGCCGCCGCGGCCATCGCGTTCTGCACGTTGAACATGGCCTTGCCGCCGAACGTCGCCGGCACCAGATGCGTGTAGGCCAGCGGCATCCGGCGCCGGCCGTGGACCAGCACGATGAGATCGCCCAGTTCGGACCGCTCCAGGATGACCGCCTTGCCGCCGCGCCGGCAATGGTCGGAGATCATCCGGTTGTCCGGCTTGATCGAGAACCAGACCACCTCGCCCGAGCAGGCCCGCCGCATGTTCGCCACCAGCGGGTCGTCGGCGTTCAGCACGGCCGCCCCGTTCTTCGGGACCGCCTCCACGATGACCTGCTTGACCTGAGCGAGCTGCTCGACGGTGTCGATCCCGCGCAGTCCCAGATGGTCCGGCGCGACGTTGAGCACCACGGCCACGTCGTTGCGCGCGTAGCCCAAGCCCTCGCGCAGGATGCCGCCACGCGCCACCTCGAACACCGCGAAGTCGACCCGGGGGTTCTGCAGGACCATCCGGGCCGAACGCGGCCCGGAGGCGTCGGAGCGGATCACCAGCCGGTCGTCGATCACCACGCCGTCGGTGGAGGTCATCCCGACCTTACGGCCCATCGACTTGAAGATGTGCCCGATCATCCGGCTGCAGGTCGTCTTGCCGTTGGTGCCGGTGACCGCGACGATCGGAATGCGGGCGTTGCTGCCGGGCGGAAACATCAGGTCGACAACGGGTTTCGCGACGTACTGGGGATCGCCGATGGTCGGGTGGGTGTGCATCCGGAAACCGGGCGCGGCGTTCACCTCGCAGATCGCGCCGCCGGTCTCGCGCACCGGCTGGGTGATGTCCGGGCAGAGGAAGTCGATGCCGGCGATGTCCAGCCCGACGACGCGGGCGGCCTCCTCGGCGATGTCGATGTTGTCCGGGTGCGCCTCGAAGGTGCGGTCGATGGAGATCCCCCCGGTCGACATGTTGCCGGTGAGGGCGAGTTTGACCATCTCGCCGCGCGGCGGCACGTCGGTCATCTCGTACCCCTGGGCCCGGACCAGCTCGACCGCGGCGTCGTTGACCTCGATCCGGGTGAGCACCTTCTCGTGCCCGACGCCGCGCCGGGGATCGGCGTTGGTCGCCTCCACCAGGGCGGCAACGCTTTTCACCCCGTCCCCGATGACGTGCGCGGGCACCCGCTCGGCGATCGCGATCATCTGACCGCCGATCACCAGCACCCGGTAGTCCTTGCCGGCGATGTAGGACTCGACCAGCACGTAGCCGCGGCGCGACTGGTCGTAGGCCTCGTCGAAGGCGCCCCGGACGGCGGCCTCGTCGGTCAGGTTGATTGCCACGCCGCGGCCGTGGTTGCCGTCCAGCGGCTTGAGCACGACGGGGTAGCCGATGCGGCGGGCGATCCGCACCGCGTCGTCGGCCCGCCGGACCACCTCGGACGCCGGCACCGGCAGCCCGGCGGCAGCCAGCAGCCGGTTGGTCAGCTCCTTGTCCGAGGCGATGTCAACGGCCAGCGAGGACGTCAGCGACGTCATGGTGGCCCGGATCCGCCGCTGGTTGACCCCGTGCCCCAGCTGCACCAGCGAACCGGAATTGAGCCGCTGGTAGGGGATGTCGCGGGCGATCGCCTCGTCCAGGATGGCCTGGGTGGACGGGCCGAAGGCGACCCGCTGGCAGGTCCGCAGGAAGGCGTCGTGCTCGGCGGCGAAATCGAACCCGGCGTCACCGTCGGCGGCGGCCAGATCGTTGTCGGGGATCAGATGGTTGACCAGCCGGACCGCGAGCCGCCCGGCCAGCGTGCCGACGGTGTCGTCCAGGTAGCCGTAGATGACGTTGTAGACGCCGTCCTCGCCGGTGGACCGGGTCTTGCCCCGGGTGATCTCGTGGCCGGAGGTGCGTTGCAGCTCCAGCGCGACGTGCTCGACGACGTGCCCGGCCCAGGTGCCCTCGACCAGCCGCTCCACGAACCCGCCGTCCCGGCCCCGGGAGCACTGGTGGTCGTGCAGCCCGGGCAGCAGGTCGAGCAGGGCCTCGGTGAAGCCGGGCAGCGTGTCGGTCGGCCGCTGCTCCAGCCGCCCGATGTCGACGACCAGGTGCACCGCCGGCTCGTACGACCAGAAGTTGGGCCCGCGGTAGACCCGGGTCTCCCGGATCGTGATGTCCGGTTCCCCGGAGCCCGAAGGGACGTTCGGTTCCGCCGCCGACCCGGCCATGGCCCAGCCCCTTCCACCAGCTTCCAGGAGTTGCCCAGGATTGTGCCCCGGACCGGTCCGGACCGCGCAGCCGCACCCGGGCCGTCCGATACTGGCCCGCGTGCCCATCCTGCGCGAGCCCAAGATCGACACCCATCTGCACCTGCTCGACCCCCGGCGCTTCCCCTACCACCCGCAGGCCTGGTACCACCCCGGCGCGGCGGAACAGTCCTCCGCCGAGCAGCTGATCGACCTGTTCGACGCGTTCGCGGTCCGGCACGCGGTGATCGTCGGGCCCAACTCCGGCTACGACACCGACAACCGCTGCCTGCTGGACCTTCTGGAGCGCGGCCGGGGCCGGTTCGCCGGGGTCGCGGTGGTCGACCCGGACATCTCCAGGGACGAGCTGGCCGGGCTCCGGGACCGGGGCGTCGTCGGCGTCACGATGCAGGCGGCGCTGCTGGGCGTCGAGCACTTCGCCGGCGCCGGGCCCTTGCTGGACCGGCTCCGGGAGCTGGGCATGGTCGCGGACGTGCAGGTGCAGGGCGACCAGCTGGTCGAGCTGGCCCCGCTGCTGGACGGTTCCGGCGTCGACGTGCTGATCGACCACTGCGGTCGGCCCGACCCGGCCGCCGGGCCGGAGCAGCCCGGCTTCGCCGCCCTGCTGCGCGCGGCCGCCACCGGCCGGTACCACGTCAAGCTCTCCGGGCTGGTCAAGTGTTCCGCCCAGCGCTACCCGTGGCCGGACGCCTGGCCGTACGTGCAGGCCCTGGTCGAGGCGTTCGGGCCGGAGCGCTGCCTGTGGGGCTCGGACTGGCCGTTCCTGCGGGCCCCGGAGCGCATCGACTACGCCACGGTGCTGACCCTGACCGAACGCCTGCTGCCCGACCCGGCGGTCCGCGCGCAGATCCTGTTCGGCACACCGGCGCGGCTGTTCGGGTTCGCCCCCTGACGCCCGTCAAGCTGGGCGGATGTCGATCGACATCGAGCTGACGTTCTGGCAGTGGGTGCTGGCCATCGTCTTCGTCCTGGGCGTCGGGTTCGTTTCCGGCCGCATCCTGGGCATCCACCGGGGTTTCCTGCGGGCCACCCTGGCCGGCGTCGTCGGTTCCTTCATCGGCCTGGTGCTGGCCACGTCCGTCCTGCACGACCACCTGGACGACGAGGACATCGCGGCCAACCTGCTGCTGACCACCTTCGGCTTCGCGCTGATCGCCACCATGATCATCTCGGTCATGCTGGAGGCGGTGCTGCGGCCGCGCCGGTCCGGCCGGCGGGTGCCCTGGCGGACCCGGTTGCGGGCGCTGTCCACCGTCGGCGGGCGGCTCTTCGAGGTCACCCGCATCGCCCGGCGGCACGGCCTGGTCGGGCGGCGGCTGGTCTCCCGGTCGGCCCTGACCAGCCCGGAGGGCGGCCGCCGGATCCGCGGCTTCCTGGAGGACTGCGGCGGGGTGTTCATCAAGTTCGGCCAGATCGCCTCCACCCGAGCCGATCTGATCCCGCCGGCGGTCATCGTCGAGCTGTCCGATCTCCAGGCCAACGTGAAGAAGGTGCCGAGCGAGGCGATCCGCGCCGCGGTCGAGCGCGAGCTGGGCCACCCGGTGGACGAGATCTTCACCCGGTTCGACGACGAGCCGCTGGCCGCCGCCTCGATCGGCCAGACCCATACCGCGGTGCTGCCCGACGGCCGGCCGGTGGTGGTCAAGGTGCGGCGGCCGGGCGTCGAGGTCGGCGTCGCCCGCGACTCGGCCGTCCTGCGCTGGGCCAGCCGGCAGCTGAGCCGCCGTTCGGAGGCCGCCCGCTCGCTCGGCCTGCAGGCGATCTCCGACGAGCTGATCCGCTCCGTCGAGCAGGAACTCAACTACGTGCACGAGGCGGCCAACGCCAAGGCCCTGAGCGTGGTCCCGACGGCCGGCGTCCAGATCCCGCCGGTGGTGTCGTCGCTGAGCACCGACGGCGTGCTGGTGATCAACCGGGTGGCCGGCGTGCCCGTCTCGGACGCGGCCGCGGTGGACCGGTGCGGGGTCGCCCGCCCGGTGCTGGCCGACCGGCTGCTGTCGGCCTTCCTGAACCAGGTGATGGTGGCCGGGGTGTTCCACGCGGACCCGCACCCGGGCAACATCCTGATCGACGGCGACGGCACCCTGTGGCTGATCGACTTCGGCGCGGTCGGGTTGATCGACCCGGTGACCATGGAGGCCCTGCAGCTGATGGTCGGCGGGCTGGCCACCCACCAGCCGACGCTGATCGCCCGCGGGCTGCGCTCGATGTCCGGGGCGGCCGGTGAGTCCCTGGACACCCAGGCGTTGGAGGCCGAGCTGAGCCGGCTGCTGTCCGAGCAGATGCACGCCGGCGGCTTCGACCCGCGGAGCCTGCAGCAGATCATCGGCGTCATGCGCACCCACGACCTGCCGGTGCCATCGACCCTGACCCTGCTGGCCCGGGCCCTGCTCACCCTGGAAGGCACGCTGCGGGTGCTCGACCCCGGCCTGGACCTGGCCGTCGCCGCCCAGTCGCAGCTCGGCGCGAGCGTGGAGGCCCAGACGGCCGACCCCAAGCAGGTCGCGCAGACGGAACTGATGCGCAACATGCCCTCGTTCCGGGCGCTGCCCGGGCTGACCGAGGACATCGCCCTGCAGCTGCGGGCCGGGCGGATCCGGCTGCAGGTCGACGCGTTCTCGGGGGAGAGCCAGGGGTACCTGACCCGGTGGATCGATCAGACCCTGTTCGCGGTGGTCGCCGCAGTCGGGCTGCTGTCCTCCACCCTTATGCTGGTCGGGGTGGCGGTGTCCGACGCCGACCGGGAGACCGGTGCGCTGACCGCCGTCGGGTACATCGGGCTGGTCATCTCGTCGGTGATGCTGATGCGGGTCGTCGCCCAGATCCTCCGGCGGGACGGCGAGAAGGCCCGCTGACCCGGCCCGGGAACCTGCACGGCCGCCGCGCCGCCTCCGATGTGCCGCCGCACCGCCGCCCGGACCCCCGGCGCCCGCCCCCGTGAGGGAGG
>NZ_JBMDXT010000577.1:0-10770 GCF_048594475.1 Nakamurella sp.
TGCAACCAGTCCCGCGCCGGCAGGCTGAACCCCTCCAACCGGGGCAGCTTGTACCGCTCCTCATCGGTCGTGATCAACAAGACGTTCGGCCGGCCGGCGGCCGAACCGAAGGAACGATCGGACATTCAGGGCTCCCTGATCGAAGTGGACGATGCGGAAAGATCACGAACTGCGCAAGCGGCCGGCCCGCGGGGGACGACCGGCGAACCGTGGAACGGACTGCGAACTGCCCTGCGGGAACGAACGGGTCGGGCCATGGCGGGGATGGCCGGGTCAGCCGGGGGCTTGGAGTACCGG
The DNA here is from genome assembly GCF_048594475.1 of Nakamurella sp. Classification (NCBI taxonomy): domain Bacteria; kingdom Bacillati; phylum Actinomycetota; class Actinomycetes; order Nakamurellales; family Nakamurellaceae; genus Nakamurella; species Nakamurella sp. The sequence continues at coordinate 298 of NZ_JBMDXT010000577.1, forward strand.
CAACGGGCGATGCGCCACCTCGTCCGCATCCGCCGCGGACAACCCCAACGTGGTCAACACCGTCGCGGCCAACTCGTCGGCATCGGCATCGGTCAACCCTCCGGCCGGCGAGTCCGGCGACAACCGGATCTGCGCGAACGCCAACACGCTGCCCGCGACGACCGCCAGGGCCACCGGCGCACTGGGCACCCGGAACCGGCCCGCTCCCATCCCGGTCACGATGTCCCGCAACGCTTGTGGTGCGAGTCCGCGCTCCGCGATCAGGAACTGGGGACCGGCCAGCACCAGCACCCGGGCCACCTGCGGCTGCGACCCGGCCAACCGGCACGTCAACCGCATCCCGACGCTGACCACCTCGGCCGGATCGTCCATCCCCGCACACGCGCGGTCCAACGCGCCGCCGAAGTCCGCCAACAACTCCAGCACCGCCAGCTCGAACAACTGCGGCTTCGAGGCGAAGTGGTTGTAGAACGAGCCGAGACCGACGTCGGCTTCGTCCGTGATGTCCTGCACGGCCACCTCGGTGGTGCCGCGCGTGGCCAGGATCCGCTGGGCCGCACCGATCAGCGCCGCGCGAGTGCGCGACTTGCGACGATCGGTCCGATCCACTCGCGCGACCTCCCGGATGACCATGGGGCCGACTCTACGACCAAAACTGAGGAAATCATCAGATCTGAGCAGAACATCACTCGGAAGGGTTCGCGGCGGGGGCCCGTCACGGCCAGGTTCGCGCTGCGAGTACCGTCGCCGCCGGTCTGTTGCTGGCCGGTCCTTGGGCCGAAAGCCTCTGGCCGATCGCGGCTTCCGGCGGTGTGCTGGTCCGGGACCGGTCCGCTCGGGCGCGGTCCGCTCCAGCGGCGAACAGGCAGGGCGGCATCATGAACGGCAGCACCGGCGCGGGACGGAGCCGGACGGCCACCCGACGGCGGGTCGGCTACGGCGCGTCGGTCGTGGTGAACGGGATCCTGCTGTATCTGGTCAACGTGGCGCCGGGCTGGGCGGTGCTGCCCTTCCTGTCGCCGGACTTCAGTTCGGTGCTGCCCTGGCTGAACGCCTCGATGGCTCTGGGCGTTCTCACCTCGATCGGGTACCTGGCCGTCGACACCCCGACGGTCAAGGGAATCGGTGACCTGCTCACCCAGGCCGTTGGCCTGATCGCGATGATCCGGCTGTGGCAGGTGTTCCCGTTCGACTTCGGCTCCGACCCCGGTGGATGGCCCATCGTCGTCCGGGTCCTTCTGGCGATCGGCATCGTCGGGACGGCGATCGGCATGATCGTCACCGCGGTGGTCGCCCTCGGTGGCGGCCGTCGATGGGAGTGGCGGCGGCGGGCGGATTCGTCGATCACGTCGTGACGGGCCGGAGCGCCGGACGGCTCGGGTCATGGGCCGACCGCGGGCCGGCCGGGGGGAGGCCAGTCGCAGTGGGTGGAACTCGGGGGTGTCCTCCGACGGCTCGTCCGACCGGCGGAAGATGACGGGCATGAACTCGCTCGAGTCCTGGATCCTCGGCAGCCACACCGAGGCAGGCATGACGCACCCGACGTACCGCAAGGGCAGCGGGCCCGGAGTGATCGTGATCCACGAGATCCCGGGCATCACGCCTGGGGTGCTCGAGTTCGCCGAGGACGTGGTGGCTCGGGGTTTCACGGTGGTCATGCCGTCGTTGTTCGGTCGACCAGGTGCCCGGGCCGGCGCGCGCGAGGTGGTCCGGAGCGTCGCCACCGTGTGTGTGAGCCGGGAATTCACGATGTTCGCCGTGGGCCGCACCGCACCGGTGGCGACGTGGCTGCGATCGCTGGCCCGGCAGTTGCACCAGGAGGTGGGTGGGCCGGGCGTCGGCGCCGTGGGAATGTGCTTCACCGGCGGCTATGCGCTGGCCATGCTCGCCGATGCACCGGTCGCGGCGCCGGTGCTGGCCCAGCCGGCGTCGCCCGCTCCGGTCGGTCGGGCTCGCCGGGCCGACCTGGGCCTGAGCCCTCGCGATCGTGACTCCGTCAAGGCCAAGGTGGCGGCCGGATGCCAGGTGTTGGGGCTGCGGTACACCGATGATCCGGCGGTCGGCACGCGTTTCGACACCCTGCGCCGGGAGCTCGGCGACAACTTCATCGCCGTGGAGTTTCCCGGCCGTCAGCACTCGACCCTGACCGAGCACCGCCAGCAGGAAGGCGTCGACCGGGTCCTTGACTTCTTCCAGGAGAAGCTGACGACGGTGACCGATCCCCCGGCCTGAGGTGGCCGGGCCGGCCGGCCTCACGCGGTCCTCGGCAGGGGGTCCCGGGTGGATCCCGGCCTGGAGGCGCCCCGCCGTGGACCGCACCGGAGCGGACCAACCTGTCCGCGGAATGAAGCAGATGCATCTTCCGCCGCCCGTCCCTTTCGGCCACGATACGAGGACCGCCGTCCTGTCGCGGCGGGTGAGGAACGGGGGAATGACAGGTGGCATCACTCGCGCTGCTGGTCGAGGACGCGCCGGAGTATGTCGCGGTCGGGCGCCGAATCCTGGCCGACGAGGGCTACGAGGTGCTGGTGACCGGTGACGGCACGGCCGCGTTGGACGTCGCCCGCCGGCACCATCCCGAGCTGATCCTGTTGGATGTCGGGCTCCCCGGCCTCGACGGCTTCGACACCTGCCGGCACCTCCGCACTTTCACCGACGCCTACGTCGTGATGCTGACGGCCCGGGGCGACGAGATCGACCGCGTGCTCGGTCTGTCCGCCGGGGCCGACGACTACGTCGTCAAACCGTTCTCGGCCCGGGAGTTGGGCCTGCGCATCCGGGCCATGCGCCGTCGACCCCGCCAGCCGGTGCGGGTCGGCCACCGCTCGTTCGGCGAGCTCGAACTGGACCTCGCCGCCCGTGAGGCGGTGGTGGCGGGTCGTCCCGCGGCCCTCACCCGCATCGAGTTCGACCTGCTGGCGACATTGGCCGGCCGGCCGCGCTGCACGCTGACCCGTGGGCAGCTGCGGGACGCGGTCTGGGGGCAGGAATGGTTCGGCGATGATCATGTCATCGACGTGCACCTGGGCAATCTGCGACGCAAACTGCGAGGTCAGGGCAGAACCGCCGGTTCGGATCGGCACATCGTCACCGTCCGGGGAGTGGGCTACCGCTTCGATCCGTGAGTGGCGCGGCCGATCACCGCCCGGGGGAGCGCTCGGTCAGCCAGCCGGCGAGCTCCCGCCGGGTGTCGCCGGCGATCTCCGTCAGCCGCAGGACGGTCCCGTCGCCGGCTGCCGGTGCCGACGCTCGCTCAAGGTCACCACACAGGTCGGCCAGCGCGGTCGCGCCCAGCAGTGCGCTGGTCGATTTCAGCGTGTGCGCCTCCACGACCACGTGGTGATGGTCGCCGGACCCGAGCGCAGCCGTCAGCGCGGCCACCCGTCGATCGAGGGTCGACAGGTAGGTCTGCACCGTTTCGGCGGCGAACGTCAGGTCGCCGACGTCGTCGACGAACGCATCGAGCCGAGCTCGATCCAGGGTGTCGTTCATCGTTCCATCGTGCCGCCCGCCCGGTCCGGGCGCGTCGTTCTTGAGCCAATCTTGATCCGCCGTGGACCATCCCTTCAGTCTTCCCGGTTGAACTCGAAGGGTGCGAAAACCGATCGCGGCGGCGGCCGCCCTCGTCCTGCTCGTCGGTATGACCGCGTGCGCCGGCCCGTCGCCTCGGCCCGGCTCGACCACCGACAGCACCACCTCCGACGCAAGCCGGTCCTCCGATGCGGACTGGCTGGCCCGCGGCAACTGCCGGGCCGTCACCTCGGCCCCGAGCGACGACGGAGCGGCGGGGCCCGTGCTCACCGTGCGGGGCGTCGGCGGCGGTGACGGCGGCATCGCCGTGACGATGGCCCAGCTCGACGCGTTGCCTCAGGTCGAGTGCACCGTCGACGATCGGCAGGCCGAGGGGCGCACGGCGACATTTCGCGGTGCCCTGCTGGCCGACGTCGTGCGCTCCGTCGGGGTCCCGTCCGGCGACCTGCAACCCGGTGACGTCCTGCATACGGCTGCGGTCAACGACTACTCCGTGGACCTGCCGGTTTCGGACACCATCGACTACCCCGTGCTGCTCGCCACCCGGCTGGACGGCCGGCCGATGACGGTGGCTCACTACGGGCCCCTCCGCGTCGTCTATCCGACCACCGGGTTCGACCTGGATCCCACGGTGTACGACCCCAGGTGGATCTGGCAGCTGACCGAGATCTCGTTGTGAGCAGCCGCCCTCCCGGCACCAGCGCGCCGCGCCGGATGGGCTGGGCGCTGCTCGCCGCCGCCGTGGTGATGCTCGGGGCGGCGGTCTTCCTCGGGGGCTCCATGGTGGGCCAGTCGCAGGCGCTGCAGGCCAACGTGGAGTTCACCCAGGCCGCGGTCGATGCCAACGTCCGGACGCTCTCCCAGGTCCAACGCGAGCTCCTGCGGGTCGAGGTTCTGCTGGCCGGCCCGCCGGCGGCGCCGGCGGCGTGGGATCTCCAGCTGGCCCTGGTCGACCAGCGGGTGCAGGAGGGCGCGTTGCCGCTGCAGGCAAAGACTTTGGGCTCGGACGAGCTGCTGTCCCGCTCGGCGTCGCTGGCCGACACCTGGACGACCGACGTGCGGCCCCTGGTGGCCCGCGCGGCCCAGGAGGGCGAGCCGTGGCGGACCTCGGCGATGGCGGCGGTGGTCGGCATCGAAAAGGATTACAACGCGCTGGTCAGCGACGGCGAGATCAACCGTCGGGTCCGCGCCGGCGAGGCCAACAACCAGACCCGGCAACTGCTCTCGCAGGCGCAGACCTTGCTGATCTGGCTGGCCGTCACGCTGAGCGCGTTCCTCATCTTCACCGCAGTGTCGGCGCGGGCGTTCCGCCAGCTGAACCGGCATCGGGAGGCCGCCGCGGCCCAGCTGCGCGTCCTGAACGAGGAGCTGCGAACGGTCAACGCGGAACTGCGCACCAACGCGCTGGTGGTGCACGCCACCGACAACCTGGTCGTCGTCACGGACGACCAGGGCTGCATCGAGTGGGTCAACGCCGCGTTCGAACGCACCACCGGATACCTGCTGGACACCGTCCGCGGACGGCGTCCCGGAGAGCTGTTGCAGAGCCCGGACACCGACCCACAGACCGTGGCCATGATGCGGGCGGCGGTCGCCGACGGACGTCCGTTCACCGCCGAGGTTCTCAATCGGACGGCGGCCGGTCGGCCGTACTGGGTGCGCGTCGAAGCGCACCCGGTGCACGATGACCAGGGCCGGCTCACGCACTTCATCGCGGTGGAGTCCGACGTCACCGAACGTCGGCGCACCGAGGAACACCTCCGGGCGGCCGCCGACACCGCGCTGAGCCTGGCCCAGGAGAAGGCGTCGTTCCTGGCGACGATGAGCCATGAGATCCGCACACCGCTGAACGCCGTCCTCGGCATGACCGAACTCCTGGGTTTCACGGATCTGGACGACGAACAGGCCGATTACGTCCGAACGGCCAACAACAGCGGGCGCCTTCTGCTGGGGTTGATCAACGACATCCTCGATTTCTCCGCCATGGAGTCCGGTCACGTCGAGGTCGAGCACCGGGCATTCCGGGTCCGGCGGACGGTCGCCGAGGTGGTCGGCATGTTCGCCGCCCAGGCCGCGGCCCGGGACGTCTCGGTGCGGTCGTCGGTCGACGACTCCGTGCCCGATCTGGTGACCGCCGACGAGAACCGGCTCCGCCAGGTGATGGTCAATCTGGTCGGAAACGGACTGAAGTTCACCCACCACGGTGAGGTATCGGTGCACGTCGGATACACCGACCAGCCCGGCCATCCGGCGGGCCGTCGTGGCCGGCTCCGGGTGACGGTCTCCGACACCGGCATCGGCATCCCTAAGGACCGCCAGGACCGCATCTTCCTGCCCTTCACCCAGGTCGACCCGTCGACCACCCGCCGTTACGGCGGCAGCGGTCTCGGGTTGTCCATCTGCTGGCACATCGTGCGGCATCTCGGCGGGGTCATCACGGTGGACAGCGAGGTGGGCCGCGGCTCCGCCTTCACCGTCGAGCTGCCCATCGAGGGGGCCGTCACCGCGTCGGACGAAGGACCGGCGGTGGACGAGGAGATCAGCTTCGGCGAGCTGAAGGTGCTGGTGGCCGAGGACGACCCCGTCAACCGGATGGTGGTCACGCGCATGCTGTCGCGGCTGTCGGTGCAGGCTGATGTCGTTCTCGACGGCGCCGCCGCCGTCGAGGCGGCCACGGCGACGCGCTACGACGTCATCCTCATGGACGTGCACATGCCGGTTCTGGACGGCGTGGCCGCGACCGCGGCGATCCGCAACGACCCCGACGCCGGACGACCCTGGATCGCGGCCCTGACGGCCAACGCCTTGGACGGCGATCGCGACAAGCTGCTGGAGGCGGGGATGGATGGCTACGTGAGCAAGCCGGTCACGGTCGCCTCCCTGACCGCGACGTTGACCGAGGCGAGGGCGTCCCGGCCGGCGGTCGCCGCGAGTCGGTGACGGATCGCGTGGTCCGTCGCGTCGTCGTGACCAGTTCCCGCAGGCCGGTGGAGGCGTTCGGCACCAAGATCGGCCGGCCCAAGGCGTGCGCCCTCGATCGCCGACGATGGAGTCGATGCCGACAGGCCGGCGTTCTTCGAGATGGCGGTCGCGAGCGCCGAGCGAATCACTGTGCCGATCCGGTCGATGACGGGGAGGGCCTGGGAGCAGGTCGCTGTCGCCAACCGGGGACGCGCGCACATCGCGCTTGGGCACGAGAGCTGGGACGAATCCGTCGACGACCGCCTCGGTGACCTGCGGTTGACCGTAGCGCGGGAGGAGCGGGGCGCAGTCGCGTAATCGCTGTCCAGGGTGAAACTGTCATCGCGGGCCATCGCGAAGCTTCTCGGTGTCGACGTCGCCACGGTGCACCGGGTGCTCGGTGCCGGCGATCCGACCGGTTCCGGGGTTGGGGGAGAGATTGCGCCACATTCGGGGTTGGGAGGGGAGGTGCACGATGCTGGGATCCTCGAGTGCCCGTTGCACCTCTTCACGCAGGGGTGAGGTCCGCGACCGGGTCGCCAGGATGATCGGCCCGCAGGGCGGGCTCGTCACCCCGAAGGCGCCCCAAGCCGTGCGAGTCGACCAGCGGCAGGAGGCGTCGGTCGGCGTCGATCTGGGTGTGCCTCCGTCACCGAAGGCGTTGCCTGTTGCGACGGTCGTCGATCCCGTGACCCGGCGGGATGCACCGTGGATGAGCTGGCCACCCTGCCAACAGTCGATTGACGAAAGTGAGATCACCGGCCCCGCAGCGAGGGAGACCGAACTTCCCGACGGCATCCGTGAGCTGCCCGAGCATCTGCGGGTCCAGGCCGCCACAACGGTGGAGTGGTTTGCTCCCGGGCAGCGTGAGACGACCGGTCTCAACGATTCCGCCGGGCTCGATGGGCGGCGCCGGGTTATCCCGCCAGCTCTAGGAGTCGCGGTCCGATCTTGTAGCGGCGATGCTCGTCCCGGGTCAGGATTCTTCCGGCGTGTAGCTCGTTGACCAGTCGAAAGGTCGTCGACAGCGGCAGTCCCGACCGTTCACTGATCGCGACGAGTGTCAGCCCGTCGCAGGATGGTGAGCTGAAGGCGTCCAGGATGGCCAGGACGCGCCCGGTCACCGTTGGCGGTGTGCCGGGCTTTCGGGGCATTCGCATCTCAGGCTCCTCTTTGCGCAGTGACCGGTCCGGGACGTGCGTCCCGGACCGGCCACGTTCGGTGCGTCAGGTGGTGGGCCAGCCGGTGTAGGACTCGGCGAGGTAGGCCGAGCCGTGGCGGGAGTTGACGACGCCGGCGAGTTCGCCGAGTTGCCGTTTGCGTTCGAAAACGCTGGCGTCGGCGCGGGTGTGCAGCATGCTGGTCATCCAGTAGGAAAAGTTCTGCGCCTTCCAGATCCGTTGCAGGGCCCGGTCGCTGTAGGCGTCGAGCAGATCGGTGGACCCGGTCGAGAAGTAGGAGTCGATGCCCTCGAACAGCACCCGCACATCGGCGAAGGCTAGGTTCAGACCTTTGGCCCCGGTCGGCGGCACGGTGTGCCCGGCATCGCCGGCCAGGAACAGGTTCCCGTACCGCAGCGGCTCGCACACATAGCTGCGGAACCGCAGCACCATCTTGTCGAAGATCCGGCCCTGCTTGAGTTGGAACCCGTCCGGTCCGTCGACCCGCTTCTGCAGCTCGGCCCAGATCATCTCCTCGGTCCAGCCGTCGACGTCCTCGTCGGGTGGGCATTGGAAGTACATCCGTTGGATGTTCTCGTCCCGCTGGCTGATCAACGCAAACCCGTGCTCGGAGTTGCAGTAGATCAGTTCCTCGCTGCTGGGCGGCGCCTCACACAGAATGCCGAACCATGCGAACGGGTACTCCGCGAAGTTGTCCACCCGATTCTCCTGCGGGATCGACCACTTACAGATGCCCTGGGATCCGTCCGCGCCGACCAGGATCCGGCAGTGGATCTCCTGGCGGCGTCCGTCCGCGTCGGTGAAGGTGATCTTCGGGATGTCGGTCGTCTGGTCCGACACCTCGGTGTCGGACACCGACCAGAACACCTGCCCACCGTCCCGCTCCCGCGCGGCGGCCAGGTCGACGAACACCTCATTCTGCGGGTACAACCACACCGCCTCGCCGACCAGATCCTCGAAATCGATCCGGTGGCTTTCCCCACCGAACCGCAGATCGATGCCCTCATGCTTGTACCCGGATTTCAGCACCCGATCGGACACACCGGAACCGACCAGCATGTCCACGCTGCCATGCTCCAGGATGCCCGCCCGGTGCGTGGTCCGGATCGTTTCGTGGTCGCGTTTTTCGACCACGACGTTGTCGATGCCGGCCTTGGCCAGCAGATGCGAGAGCATCAACCCGGCCGGACCACCACCAACGATGCCGACCTGAGTTGTGATGATATCGGGTTTAGTCATGGGTATTTCCTCCAAGCGGGGACGTGGGGTGGCACGGCAGCAGGGGTGAATGAACGTGGATCAGCCGCAGGGGACGTGGCTCAGTGGGCGTGCCTGGCGATCTCATCGGCCTCCTCCTCGGTGACCGGGAGCGCCTCGTCGGGCGCCGGATTGCGGTTGACGAGTGAGATGGAGACGGCGCCGATCGCGGCGACCACCGCGAACAGGTAGAAGCCCCAGGGGTAGGCCAGTCCGGCGGTGAGCAGGACCCCGGTGATCAGCGGGCCGGTGATGGCGCCGAGCCGTCCGATGCCGCTGGTCGCGCCGAGGGCGGTGCCGCGGGCGGCGGCCGGGTAGACGTGGGCGACATAGGCGAACACCAGGACCTGGGCGCTGAACACGAACATGCCGGCGAGCAGAACGCTGATGTAGACGCCGATGCCGGGCAGCTTGACGCTCAGCAGGGCCAGGAACAGCGCGGCGGCGGAAAACCAGGCGACGGTGGACCGGCGGTTGCCGATTCGGTCGGCGACGGCGCCGGCGACCAGCAACCCGGCGATGGCACCGACGTTGAGGACCAGGAGCAGGGCCAGCGCGGCACCGAGTTCGTAGCCGGCCTCCCGCATGATCTGCGGCAGCCAGGTGTTCAGCCCGTAGACCAGCAGCAGGCCCATGAACGAGGTGACCCAGAAGGCGATGGTGGACCGGGCCAACCCGTGGTGGAACAGCATGCCGATGGGATTCTTGCTCGTCTTCGGGGTCGTCTTCGACGCCGTGCCGGGTGTGGCCGGTCCTGCGGCGCGGGCCTCGAGGAAAGCGGTGGATTCCGGCAGGTACTTCAGGATCAGCGGGACCAGGATCAGCGCGGGCAGCGCCCCGATGATGAACATCCAGTGCCACCCGAAGCGCTCGATGATCAGGATGCCCAGCAGGGCCGTGGTGACCGCGCCGACGTGGTAGCCGGTCATCAGGGTGGTGGTGGCCTTGCCGCCGCGTCCGCGGCGAGCGTATTCGTTGACCAGGGCCAGCGCGGTGGGCAGCACACCGCCCAGGCCCAGACCGGCCAGGAACCTCAGCACCGCGAAGACGAGCGGGTTGGGCGCGAAGGCGCACAGCAGGGTGAACACCGAAAAGCTCACGACGGTGAAGATGATCGCCTTGCGTCGGCCGATCAGGTCACACACCGTGCCGGTGGCCATCGCGCCGATCATCACGCCGACCAGGCCGACGACGGAGATCACCGAGGCCGAATTGGGAGTCAGGTTCCACCCGGGCTCCTTGAGCAGCGCCGGGAGAACGACACCCAGGACGACCAGGTCGAAACCTTCCAGGGCCACCGCCAGCCAGCACAGCGGTGCGACCCAACCGGCGTAATGCGCGCGAGGATTGAGTGCTGGGGACTTAGTCATGCCCAGCCGCCGATCAGAAGGGGTACTGCGGCAGGTCGCCGCGCATGGTGATCCATTGGGTGTCGGTGAAGGCGTCGAGGTTGGCTTGGGCGCCGCCGTGGCGGGAGCCGGTGCCGGATTCGCCGACTCCGCCGAAGGGGATGAGGGCTTCGTCGTTGACGGTCTGGTCGTTG
>NZ_JBMDXT010000578.1:0-4390 GCF_048594475.1 Nakamurella sp.
GCTGCTGCTGGCCACCGTGCTCGCCGCCCCGCCGGCCGGAGCCGCGGGCCCGGCCCCGGCCCCCGCCGGCCGCACCGTCGTGACGGTCGCGCCCGCGGTCGACTACGCGAGCCGGCTGGCGTTCGACGTGACGTCGATCACCCCGACGCTGGTCACCTCGACCGGGCCGGACACCCTCACGATCGCCGGCACCATGCGCAACACCGGCAGCGAGGAACTGATCGACCTGGCCTACCGGTTCCAGCGGGGGGCGGCCCTGACGTCCACCGCCGACGTCCGGACCGAGCTGGCCGAGCCCTCCGAACCGGTCGCACAGGTCCCCAGCCGGTTCGAGCCGATCCCGGGGTCACTGGCCGGGGGCGCATCCGTCCCGTTCGTCTTCACCACCCCGTTGACCGGGTCGAACTCCCTGGGCATCACCACACCGGGCGTGTACCCGGTGATGGTGAACGTCAACGGCGCGGTGGTGCTGCCGGCCGGCCCGCTGGAGGCCCGGATCGGCGAACTGCACCTGCTGGTGACGGTGCTCTCGGTACCGGGGGGCCCGACGGGCGGGACGGAGCCGGCGCCCGCCGGCAACCCGACGCCGTTCAACTTCATCTGGCCGATGGTCGACGTCCCGCACCTGGGTGTCGACGGCGTGTTCCTCAACGACGACCTGCTCGCCGCCATTTCCCCGGGCGGCCGGCTGGACCTGCTGCTGACCAGCCTGTCCGGGGAGTCGGCCCGGGCCCTGCCGGCGGACGCCATCACCCTGGTGATCGACCCGCAACTGCTGGACGAGCTGGACCGGATGACCGGCCTGTACCGGGTGGTCGCGCCGCCCGGGGCGGCCCAACCGCCGGTCGCCGCCATCGAACAGGCGCGGAGCCAGGCCCAGGCGGCCGGCGGCGCGGCGACCCCGACCGGCGACGCCGGCACGACCACCGGGCCGGCCACCACCCCGGCCACCAACCCGGCCACCGTGCCGCCCACCGTGCCGGCCGGCCCGTCGACCGGGGCTGCGGCCGGCAGCCCGGGAGCGACCACCGCGGCCGCCACCGGCGCGAATCCCGGGGAGGGGGCCACCGCGGTCGCGGACCCGACCCTGCCGGCGGTCGACATTCCCGGGACGGTCGCCGGAACCGGACAGCAGGCCGCGGCGTCCTTCCTCGAACGCCTGCGTGCGGTGGCCGCCACCCGGCCGGTGGTCGAACTGCCCTACGGCGACCCCGACGTGGTCGCGCTGGTGCGGGCCGGCATGAGCGGCGAGATCGCCACCGCACAGCAACACGGTCAGGAGGTGGTCCGACGGGTGTGGGGTGACCTGCCGACGGCGACGAATCCGGCCGCGTCCACGACCGCCTACCCGATCAACGGGGCGGTCGACGGCGCCACCCTGTCGACCCTGCTGGCCGGTGGCGCCCGCAGCGGTCTGCTGTCGGACGCCTCGGTCGCGCTCGGGTCGGCCACCGATCCGGCGACCGCCGGCGCGCTGATCGAGCCCGATCCGGGCGTCGACGGGCTGCCGTCGGTCATCGCCCGCACCGACGTGCTGGGTGGCCTGGACAAGCTGATCGACGACGAGCGGCGGACCGGCTGGGCGACCAAGGTCAACTCGCTGACCGCGTTGCTGGCCCAGCAGCGGGCCGACGGCACGGCCACCCCGGCCGTGTTCGCGCCGGTCCGCCGGTGGGCCCCGGACAGCGCCGGCCTGCAGGGCCTGGTGCAGTTGCTGGGCGACCTGGGCCGCAGCGGCATCATCACCGGGCGCACGCTGGCCGATCTGGCCGCCGCGCCGACCCGGATCGGCACGCCCGACTACCCCCAGCTCGCCCGGGACCAGGAGCTGTCGCCCGAGTACCTCGACCGCGTCACCGCCGCCCGGTCCGACGTCGCCGCCCTGCGGGCCGGCCTGGCCACGGTCCCGCAGCCGGCCGATCCGGCCGTGCTGCTCGACCCGCTCGACCGCGCGCTGAACACGTCCGCCTCGACCGCCTTCCGCAACAACCCCACCGTCGGCGACGCCAACGTCGGCACGGTGGAGAGCACGGTGGCCGCGGTGCGGGCCGGCGTGCAGATCGCCGACACCGGCAACAACTACACGCTGGCCTCCTCGACGTCCCCGCTCCTGCTGACGGTGCAGAACAACACGGCGTACGACGTGCCGGTGACGGTGGCGCTGGCCGGCGGCGAGATGGTGGGCCTGACCGTCACCGACGCACCGGTGCAGATCATCCCGGCCGGCCGGTCGCAGCAGGTGAAGATCCCCACGGAGGTCACCCGGTCCGGGCAGTTCCAGGTGACCGCCTCACTGATCGGCCCGGACGGCGTGGCCTGGGGCACCCCGGTCCAGCTCACCGTGCAGTCCAGCGCCTACGGCGCGCTCACCGTCGTGCTGATCGTCGGGGCCGGCGGGGTGCTGGTGATCATGGTCTTCCTCCGGGTCCGCCAGCGGTTGCGCGGGCGCCGGGAGCGGCTCGCCGCTGCCGCCGCCGCCGCTGCCGCCGGTGCCGGTGCCGGGCCGGCCGATCCCCCCGCCGCCGGGCCGCCCGGACCCCGCCCCGACCGGCTGGTCAGCCCGACCCGCTCCGGTCCCACCGCCCCGCGCGTCCCGGACGGGACCGACGACCGACAGGACTTCCGTTCGTGACCACCCATCCACCCGCCGGCCGCGCATTTCCCGAGGCATCCGCCGATCCCGCCGCGGCCGCGTCCCCCGCCCCGGACGGCGAGCCGGGCCCCGCACCCGACCCGGCGGCCGCCGTCCCCGCGGCCCGGGACGACGTGTCGGGCATGAAGACGGCCCGGACCTCCGGCGTGGTCCGGGCCGGTGCCGTCATGGCCGTGGCCACCCTGGTCAGCCGCGCGACCGGATTCCTGGCCAAGGTCGTCATCCTGGCGTTCCTGGGTTTCGGGGTGGTCAACGACGCGTACACCATCGCCAACACGCTGCCCAACATCATCTTCGAGCTGCTCATCGGCGGTGTGCTGACCTCCGTCGCGATCCCGCTGCTGTCCCGGGCCCGGTCCGACGCCGACGGTGGCGAGGGCTACACCCAGCGGCTGATGACCATGGCCTTCGTCGGGCTGATCGCGGCCACCGGCCTGGCCATCGCCGCGGCCCCGCTGCTCACCCGGGTCTACCTGGCCGGCAACGGGGGCGTGGTCGACCGCGGCCTGGCCACCGGCCTGGCGTGGCTGCTGCTGCCGCAGATCTTCTTCTACGGCATCGCGGCGCTGTTCGGCGCGATCCTGAACACCAAGGAGAAGTTCGGCGTCCCGGCCTGGGCGCCCGTGGCCAACAACCTCGTCGTCATCGCCGTCGGCATCGTCCTGCTCACCACCACCAGCGATCCGGCGAACATCGCGGCCGACGGCACCGCGCTGTCCGGGCTGACCCGGGAGCAGTTCCTCATCCTCGGGTTGGGCACCACCGCGGGGATCGTCGTGCAGTCGGTCGTGATGATCCCGTCCCTGCTGCGTGGCGGGTTCCGGTTCCGGTGGCGGTGGGGCGGCGACCGCCGGTTGCTCGAGGCCGGCCAGCTGCTGCTCTGGGCCGTCGTCTACGTGCTCATCTCGCAGGCCGGCTACATCGTCGTCACCCGGGTCGCGTCGGGCAGCATCGAAGGGGGCATCTCCCTCTACGCGTTCGCCTCGCTGCTGTTCCAGTTGCCGTACGGCATCATCGGCGTCTCCATCCTGACCGCGATCATGCCGCGGATGAGCCGGCACGCCGCGGCCGGCGAGTACGAGCGGATGAAGGACGACGCGTCGCTGGGCAACCGGCTCTCCATCGTGGCGCTGGTGCCGGTGGCCACCGGGATGATCGTGCTGGCCGCGTCGCTGGCGGTGGTCGCCTCCCTGTACGGCAAGGTCGAGGTGGCCGACGTGGTCATCCTGACCGGCACGCTGAGCGCGTTGGCGCTGGGCCTGGTGCCGTTCGCGGTGACCCTGATGCAGATGCGGGTCTTCTACGCGATGAAGGACGCCCGCACCCCGGCGCTGATCAACCTGGTGATGGTGGGCGTGCGCATCCCGCTGCTCATCGCCAGCGTCGCGTTGAGCCCCGCGCTGGTGGTCCCGGCGATGGCCCTGGCGACCACCGTCTCGTACGTGGTCGGCGCCGTCGTCGGGGAGGTCTGGCTGCGCCACCGGTACGGCCCGATGGGGACCGCCCGGACGCTGGTCACCCTCGGCAAGATGGTGCTGGCCAGCGCGGTCGGCGGGGTCGTCGCGTTCGGCGTCGGCACCCTGACCACCCAGGGCCCGGTCGACACGCTGTCCGAGGCGCTGATCCGGATCGCGGTGTGCGCCCCGATCGGCCTGATCGTCATCGCCGGGCTGGCCCTGCTGCTGCGGGTCGAGGAACTCGATCCGCTGCGCCGGCGGCTCGCGGCCCGGCTGCCCG
>NZ_JBMDXT010000579.1:0-7017 GCF_048594475.1 Nakamurella sp.
TCATGCCAAACCTGTGGCGGACCCGGCAAGGCTCGACACGGGCCCGACGTTGGTGCGAGATCTCCGCGCAGACCGTACCGTCAGCGGGGGTGCGTGTGCGTCGGCGGGTCGACGGATGAGGCCCACGCCACGTCACCCGGCCAGGTCAGGGGGACCGCATGGGGACGAGCGGCAGCGGGGGTGAGCGCAGCTTCTCCGGCGATCGCAAGGCCGCCTGGGAGGGATTCCTGCAGTGCCAGGCCCGCTTGATGCAGCGGCTGGGCCACGAACTCGAGGACGCCGGCAAGATCCCCCTGTCCACCTACGACGTGCTCGCCCAGCTGGCCGAGAGCGGCGGCCGGCTGCGCCTGCGGGACCTGGTGGACCGGGTGGTGCTCTCCCAGCCGGGCCTGTCGCGCAAGGTCGCCCGGCTGGCCGAGGAGGGGCTGGTCGACCGGCTGCCCGACCCGACCGACGGCCGCGGGGTGGTGGTCCGGCTGACCCGCAGCGGGCGGGCGGCGCTGCGCAGCGCCGCCGTCGTGCACATCGCCGGCGTCGAGCGGCTGTTCACCGACCGCATCACCGACGACGAGGCCCGGGTGTTGGCCGGCGTGTTCGACCGCCTGCAGGCCCTCCCACCGGAGCCACCGGGCTGACGGCGCGCCCGGATCAGGGCACTCCGAGCGCCAGGACCAGCATGGCGACCCCGGTGACCACGTAGAAAGTCACGTCGAACACCTTGCCGCGGACGGCCAGCACGCCGATCACCCGCTCGGACAGCACCAGCCGCAGGCCCCCGGCCAGCAGCATGGCGGCGGCCAGCGCGCCGGTCCCGCGCCGCCAGTGCGCGACCGCGATCAGCACCAGGCCGAGGGCCACGATCGCCAGCACGACGGCGATCGGGATCGCCCGCGCCACCGACCGGCTCATCGTCACCGCGCGGATGCCGCTTCGGCGGCCGCGACCACGTTGGTCAGCAGCATCGCCCGGGTCATCGGCCCGACGCCGCCGGGGTTGGGCGCCACGAAGCCGGCCACGGCGGCGACCGTCGGGTCCACGTCGCCCACGATCCGGCCGTCGACCCGGCTGACCCCGACGTCCAGCACGGCCGCCCCCGGCTTGACCATGTCCGGGGTGACCAGGCCCGGCGCCCCGGCGGCGGCGACCACGACGTCGGCCTGCCGGACGAGCGCGGGCAGGTCGCGGGTGCCGGTGTGGCACAGGGTGACGGTGGCATTCTCCGATCGCCGGGTCAGCAGCAGACCCAGCGGCCGGCCGACGGTGATGCCGCGGCCGATGACCACCACGTGCGCACCGGCCAGCGGCACGTCGAACCGCCGCAGCAGCTCGATCGCGCCGATCGGGGTGCACGG
The DNA here is from genome assembly GCF_048594475.1 of Nakamurella sp. Taxonomy (NCBI): domain Bacteria; kingdom Bacillati; phylum Actinomycetota; class Actinomycetes; order Nakamurellales; family Nakamurellaceae; genus Nakamurella; species Nakamurella sp. The sequence goes on from NZ_JBMDXT010000579.1 coordinate 1,353, forward strand.
CAGCGGTGCGGGGTGGCCGAGCACGAGCGAGCCCAGGTTGTAGGGGTGCAGGCCGTCGACGTCCTTGGCCGGGTCGACCCGGCTCAGGATGGCGAACTCGTCCAGGCCGGTCGGCTGCTGCACCAGGAACGCGGTGCAGGCCGGGTCGGCATTGAGCTCGTCGACGACGCCCTCGACCTCCCGCTGGGTGGTGCCGGCGGGCAACTCGCGCTGGATGCTGGCGACGCCGATCTCGGCGCAGTCCCGATGCTTGGCGGCGACGTACCAGCGGCTGGCCGGGTCGTCGCCGACGAGCACGGTGCCCAGGCCCGGCACGACCCCCCGCTCGGCGAGCGCGCGGACGCGGTCCCGCAACTCCAGTTTGATCGCGGCCAGGGTCGCCCGACCGTCCAGGACCACCGCGCTCATCGCACCCCCTCATGGGGATCATCGGAGCGCTGCGGGGCTCTCGATTCGCTCGCTCGCTCGCTCATGGATCGATCACGTCCCGCATGATGTCATCCCGGCGGGGCGGCCTGCGGCCGTACCGCGATCTCCGGCCCGAGCGTCGCGCCGCCCTGCAGTTCCAGCCCGTCCCCGCTCCAGAACTTCCCGGGGTCGTACCAGTTCTGCGGCCGGTGGCCGGGCAGCAGACCCATCGCCTGGTAGGTCAGCGCGACGACCTCGGCGCAGTAGACGGTCTCGGCGTCCCGGTGGTACCGGAACCGGCCGGCGGCCCAGCTCTTGGTCAGCTTCCAGGTGCTCGGGAACGGTGCGCCGTCCAGCCGGGCGATGGTGGTCAGCACCGCGTCCTCCATCGCCGCCGAGGCCTCCGGCACCAGCTGCCGCATCCAGGCCCGGGCGCCGTACCTCACGTCCCACGTGGTCACCGCGTCGCGCAGGTCGTGCAGTTGGACGCCCCGCTGGCGTTTGCCGGTCCACATGTCGGGCAGCGATCGACCGAGTTCGGCGTGCCACATCAGCTGCGGCAGGTCCTCGATCACCACCGCCATGCCGACGTGGTTGACCGGTGCGTTGGTCAGCGTGCGGATCGTCCGGTCGGCGAACGTGCGGCCGCGGAACAGCCAGACGTCGCCGGTCCTGGTCACCTCGACAGCCTCGTCGAGCGACAGCGACACCCCTGACGCGCGGTCCGACATGTGATCAACATAGACGGCCGGCCGGGCCGGATCGTGCGTACCGTGAACCACCGTGCGCACCAACATGTGGAAGTGGCTGGGCGTCGCCGGCATCGCGGGCGTCGCGGCGACGGGGGCCGCGCTGGTCGCGCGCGGGGAGCGGGAACGGCGCGCCTACACGCCCGAGGACATCCGGGCCCGGTTGCACGAGCGGGCCGTCGGGTCGTCGGGCCGGGACCCGGCCGCCCAGGGCTGATCGGCCCGGGCCCTTGCGGCCGCCCCGCCGCCGGGTCAGCCGGTGACCGGCTCCGCCGGGCGGACCCCGAGCCGGCGGGCGGCGACCACCACCAGCGCGCCGACGCCGATCACCGCGGCCGCGATGACCAGCACGTAGAGCGCGACCCCGGCGTAGCCCCAGGCCTGCAGGTTCGGGTTGAGGAACGGGTAGGGGTACCAGTAGTCGGCGCCGGTGCGGAAGTCGTGCACCAGCGGCCCGCGGACCAGCGTGTAGCCGAGCCAGACCACCGGGAACACCACGATGGCCCCGAGGGTCGACCAGCCGGCCACCCGCCGTTTGGGCGCGACGAGCACGTCGAGCAGCAGAAACAGCGGCCCCCACACGTGCAGGATCTCGTTCGACCAGGGCACCGTGCTGCCCTGGGGCAGCGGGATGCCGCGCAGCAGCAGGTTGTAGACCAGGCCGGTGATCAGCATGTAGGTGCTGACGCAGGCCAGCAGGACGGCGAACCAACGCGGGTCGACCCGCGCCGCGGACAGGCCGATCACCCCGCCGATCGTCAGCGCCACCACGGCCGCGCAGTTGGACGCGATGGTGAAGAAGCTGAAGAAGTCGATCACGGTCGCCCCGACCGGCCAGCCCCGGTCGATCGAGATGCCGACGCTGCGGATCAACTGCGCCACGATGGCGGCGACGATGGCCGCCGCCACCGTGATCCGCAGCACCGACCAGGCGATGGCCCGGGCGCGTTCCGGCGGCATGGCTCAGCCCTCCCGGCCGGCCCGGCCGGCCTGCTCGGCGGTGCCGCCGTCGTCACCGTCGCCACCGATCAGCAGGCCGTGGGCGGCGGCGAACAGCACGGCCTGCTCGACGTCGATCCGGGCGCCGGCCAGGATCGCGCCCACCCACAGCGCGGCGTCCATGCGGGCCCCGCGCAGGTCGGCGCCGGTCAGCTTCAGGCGCTCGGCCCGGGCTCCGGTCAGGTCCGCGCCGCGCAGGTCGCACCCGGTCAGGTCGGCCCGCACCAGGTTCGCCTCGCGCAGCCGCAGGCCCGACAGGTCGACGCCGGCCAGATTGGCCCCGGCCAGCGAGACCAGGGTCAGGTCGCAGTCCCGGAGGGTCAGCGGCCGGGTCCGGCACTCGGTGAACGTCGACCCGGTCAGGCGGCACCCCTCGAACGAGGCCCCGTGCAGCGCGGCCCGTTCGAAGGTGCACGAGACGAAGGCGCTGGACCGGTGCGCACTGTCGTACAGTTCCGCGCCGCGGAACCGGCAGCCGGTGAACGTCACCCGCCGGGTGCGCACGTCCACCAGCGCGGCCTCGGCGAAATCGCATCCGGTGAAGGTGATCCCGGTCAGCTCCTGGCCGGTCAGGTCGACCTCGGAGAAGTCCTCGTCGACGTACTCCGCGTCGGTCAGGTGCAGCGCCATGGCGATCGATCCGTGTCCCGTCGAGAGCGGCCGGGGCCGGTCAGTGGAAGAAGTGCCGGGTACCGGTGAAGTACATGCTCACCCCGCCGGCCTGCGCCGCCGCGATGACGTCCGGATCCCGCACCGAGCCGCCCGGTTGCACGATGGCCCGCACCCCGGCGGCGATCAGGATCTCCGGGCCGTCGGCGAACGGGAAGAACGCGTCCGACGCGGCCACCGAGCCGCGGGCCCGCTCCCCCGCCCGCTCCACCGCGAGGCGGGCCGAGTCGACCCGGTTGACCTGCCCCATGCCGATGCCGACCGACGCGCCGCCGGTGGCCAGCAGGATGGCGTTGGACTTGACCGACCGGCAGGCCCGCCAGGCGAACGCCAGGTCGTTCATCGTGGCCTCGTCGACCGGTTCGCCGGCGGCCAGCGTCCAGCTCGCCGGGTCGTCGCCCGGGGCGTCGATCCGGTCCCGGGTCTGGGCCAGGACGCCGCCGGAGATGGCCCGGAACTCCACCGGGTCGGGGTGCGACTCGATCGGCATGACCAGCAGCCGGATGTTCTTCTTGCGGGTGAGCACGGCGACCGCGTCGTCCGCGAAGCCCGGCGCCAGCACCACCTCGGTGAAGACGTCAGCGATCTGCTCGGCCATGGCCAGGGTGACCGGCCGGTTGGCCGCGATGACGCCGCCGAACGCCGAGACCGGATCGCACTCGTGGGCCAGCCGGTGGGCGCGCGCGATGTCGTCGTCGGTGCCCCCGGCGACCGCCGCGATGCCGCACGGGTTCGCGTGCTTGATGACGGCCACGGCCGGGTCGGCGAAGTCGGTGGCCGCCCGCCAGGCCGCGTCGACGTCGACGTAGTTGTTGTAGCTCATCTCCTTGCCGTGCAGCTGGGTCGCCGAGGCCAGACCGGGTCGCCAGTGCCGGTACAGCGCGGCGGCCTGGTGCGGGTTCTCCCCGTAGCGCAGGGTCGAGACCAGGTCCCAGGTCGCGCCGGTGAACGCGGGCCAGCCCGGCGTCCCGTCGGCACCCCCGCCCGGTCCGGTCGTCTCGGCCCCCAGGTAGGAGGCCACGGCGATGTCGTAGCTCGCGGTGTGGGCGAACGCGGCGGCGGCCAGCCGGGCCCGCTCGGCCCGGGTGAATCCGCCCGCGGCGAGGGCGGCCTCGATGTCCGGGTACCGCGCGGGGTCGACCACGACCGCCACCGACGGGTGGTTCTTGGCCGACGCCCGCACCATCGCCGGGCCGCCGATGTCGATCTGCTCGACACACTCGTCGAACGTCCCGCCCGCCTGCACGGTCTGCCGGAACGGGTAGAGGTTGACCACGACCAGGTCGAACAGTTCGATGCCCAGGTCCTGCGCCTGCCGCAGGTGGTCGGGCAACCGGGTGTCGGCCAGCAGGCCGCCGTGGATCGCCGGATGCAGCGTCTTGACCCGGCCGTCCAGGCACTCGGGGAAGCCCGTCACCTGCTCGACCGGGGTGACCGGCAGACCGGCGTCGGCGATGGCCCGGGCCGACCCGCCGGTGGACACCAGGGTCACGCCGGCGGCGTGCAACGCGCTCGCCAGCTCGATCAGCCCGGACTTGTCCGACACCGACAGCAGTGCGCGCCGGATCGGCCTGCGCCCCTGTTCGGTCAGCTCGTCGGCCATCCCAGAACCACCTTCCGTCCATGCACCGAGTACGGCGCCGCGGTCAGCGCCGTCACCACGTCGACCAGCAACGACCGCTCGACGACCTTGATCCGCTCGTGCAGCGTGGTCACGTCGTCGTCGTCCTGCACCGGGACGGCGCGCTGCGCGACGATCGGCCCGGCGTCCAGACCGGCGTCGACCAGGAACACCGTGCACCCGGTCACCTTGACCCCGTGGGCCAGCGCGTCCGCCGGCGCGTGCATTCCCGGGAACGCGGGCAGCAGCGACGGGTGCGCATTGATGACCCGGTGGTCGAACGCGTCGAGAAAGCCCGGCGCCAGCAGCTTCATGAACCCGGCCAGCACCACCAGATCCGGCCGGTGGGCATCGACGGCGCGGGCCAGCGCTTGGTTCCACGCCGCTCGGTCGGCGTGGTCGGACACCCGACACGTGAAGGTGGGCACGCCGGCGGCCGCGGCGCGGTCCAGCGCGACGCACGACGCCAGGTCCGACCCGACGGCGGCCACGGTGAACGGCCGGGGTTCGGGCGCGTCCAGCAGCGCCTGCAGCAAGGTGCCCGACCCCGAGGCCAGCACCACGACACGCTTGCGCGGCGGGTTGGACGGATCGGACGGGAGGGGGGCGTCGGGCACGGTGGGCTCGGGACTTCCTTCGACGGATCGCCGGGCGGGCGACGAGGGGGCCGGTAGCGGCCGGTCCAGGCTAGTCGGCGACGCCCGGGGCGCCGTCATCAGGTGCGGACGGTCCGGTCCGCCGGTCCGGCCCGCCGGCCCGGGAGCTCGGGCCCCACCCGGCATCCGGCCGCCGCTCGGCCGGCCGGCCGGCTCCCCGGTCGGCCGTCGCCGTCACCCGCGGGCGCCGCCCGATCGGGGGAGGACGGTCCTCGGTGCGACGCCGTGGGGCCGCGGCGAATACCGTGAGGTGGCCGCGTGGGTCCGGTCGGGTCCCTCCGGTGCCAGTCCGGGTCACCGAAGGGGTTGCTGCCGCCATGACCGACCCGTCCCCCGCCCGCCCGCACGGCCGGCACCGTTCGGCTCGTCCGCGGCGCCGGACGCCGATCGTGCTGGGCGTGGTCGTCGCGCTCGCCGCCGCGATCGGCCTGGTGACCTGGTTCGTCCGGTCCGGAACGCCGGAGCCGGCGAACTCCGCGTCCGGCTTCGGATCCGCGGCCGGAACCGCCGCGGCGGCGTCGGGCGAGATCGCCCCGAGCTCGGTCGCCGCGCCCGGAGCGGGC
>NZ_JBMDXT010000058.1:0-5304 GCF_048594475.1 Nakamurella sp.
GTTCCTGACGGTGACCGGTCCCGGGTTCGGTCCGGTGCATGGCGCGACGTGTGGGCGCGGGAGGGCAGGCCGGAGCGCCAGCGGAGGCCGGACCGGACGCGCCGGTGACCTGTGCGTGCACGGCCGGGGACGAACCTGCCCACAGCACCACCTGGATGATGACCCGCAGCTGGGGGAACCGATCTGCTCCGATTGCTACCAGTACCTGGCCGCGGTGGCATTCAACTGGCGATCACCGGAGTTGTGGCGGCGCTTCATGATCGCCCTGCGCCGACGATTGGCCGCCGGGCTGGGGATGAGCGAGGCCGCGTTCGGCCGCACGCTGCGGGTCAGCTACGCCAAGGTCGCTGAGTTCCAGAAACGCGGGATTGTGCACTTCCACGCGATCATTCGCCTCGACGGCGCCGGCGACGGCTACCCAGCTTCCCCGGTCAGCGTTCCGGATGAGCTGTTCACGGTCGCGGTGCGGCAGGCCGTCGCCGACGCGACTGTCACCGCCCTCCTCGGCGACTCTGCGGTGCAGCTCGGGTTCGGCGACCAGATCGACATCCGCCCCCTCCGGCACGGGCTCGACGACCTGGGCGCCGATGGCGGTGTCGATGATGGAACTGGTCCGGTGACGTCGGGGATGGTGGCGGCGTACATCGCGAAGTACGCGACGAAGGCGGCGGAAGACTTCGGCCTGGATTCCTCGGTCCGGACCGCGCTGATCGCGCAGCAGGCCGGGTTGCGGCCGCATGTGGCGGCGATGATCCTGGCCGCGGAACAGCTCTCGACCCTGCCGGAGTACGACGGGCTGCTGCGGTGGGTGCACATGCTCGGCTTCCGCGGACACTTCACGACCAAGTCCCGCCGGTTCTCGGTCACACTCGGCTCCCTGCGGCAGGCCCGACGGGACTGGCGAGCCGCCCGGGCCGAGGAACGCGCACCGGCGGCGCCCGATGAGGACGACATGGAGTGGCCGGCGCCGGATCCGCAACCGGGCCTGTGGAACGACGAAGCCCTGGCCGCCGGCGGCGAAGGCGATGACGGGCCGGTTCCGGTGATTGGTGAGTGGCGATTCCTGGGGCTGGGTTACACGAACCCGGGGGATGCGCTGCTTGCCGCGTACGAGCACGCCGACCATCTGGCGGCGTTGGAATTCCTGCGACAGGAGGCACGACCATGACCGTGGCAAGATTCGCCCTGAACGGGCACGGGTCGGTGCTGGTCAAGGCACTGAACGAAGCGATCACCGCGACGATGAACGACTTCGGCGAGCGGCACGGCTGCGGGCCGATGCACTGGTACCTACGTGAGGTCAACGGCTTCGACCGCGGCGACGTGATCGGGTTCCCCGGTGGCCCGAACGACCACGACCTCGCCGCCGGGATGAGGCTCAGCGAAGCGTGGGCCAGTCTGTTGGGCCTGGTCGAGCGGGATGACGAGATCGCCGGATACCGGTCCTGGACCGGCACGGCCGGCAGTAGCCGCATCGAGATTTGGTGCCGGACCTGACCAGCCGCCGCCGGCAGTTGGCCCTGTTCGACCTGCCCAAGCCGACTGGCCGCCGGCCGGCCCGCGACCGGCCGGCCACGACGGCAGCCGAGCCCGACGACGGAACGGAAGCGTCGACGCCGACTCTGCGGGCTGCTCCGACTGCGGCGCCGAATCGGTCGGGGCGTAGCGGGTCAAGGGGGCCCGGAGGGCATCGCGCAGCGACGCGCAGCGCCCTTGACGCGCGTAGCCCCGACTGAACAATCAGCGCCCCCGGAGCAGCACGACAACCACTGACAGGCAAGCACAACCAGCGACCGACGGTCCGACCGGCGACATCAATCAATCACATTCGGAGATCCACCTACCAGGTGGGTCTGTTCGACGACGCCCGAAACGGGCGGCTCGTCGGGAAGGAGCACGGCAATGGGCGTTCTGGATGGTGGTCTCCACGCGGAGATCACCCAGATTCTGGTGGCGGCGCCGGTCGCGGTGGACACGTCGGGGATCGGGAACTGGCTGCGGGACAACGCGGTCAAGGTGATCCTGATCGTGATCGGGCTGGTCATCCTGATGGCCTCGCGCCGCGGCGATCACTCCCGCGTGGTCAGCGTGGTCGGCCTGTCGCTGATCGGGCTGATGGTGCTGGGGATCGCGTTCTCCGGCTCGGCCCTGGACGTCGGGTACTGGCTGGCCAAGTTGTTCATCCCGTCCCTGGCGACCCCGGGCGCGCCGTCGGGCGTGACGCCGACGACGGGCGGGTGACGGTGATGCGGATCCGCACCGATGATGAGCTGCGACGGGTCGATGCCCGGTGGCTGGGCCCGCCGCGGGTGTCGTTCCCGTGGCCGGCGACCCGGTACGTCGCCTACGGCGTCGGCTTCGTGGTCTTCCTGGCCGTGGGCTGGCTGTTCGCTCGGTTCGTCGAAGTGTCGTTCTGGACCATGGTCGACACGCTGATGATCACCATCGGCGTCACGGGCTGGGTCTGCAAGCGGATCGACGACGAACGGCCGTTGTCGACGCTGCCGGCGGTGCTGTGGGCCGAACTCGGCACCCCTCGCCGCTCACCCCACGACCAGGCGCAGACGACGGCCGTGGCGTGGGTCGGGCTCACGTTCGTCCTGGCCGAGGCGAGGAACGCCGACCGGCGGCACCCGCCCGGGCTACTCGGTATCCCGTCGCCCGGACGGGCAGCGGACCCAGGCACGGTCCCGGTCACGCCTGGCGTGAGCCGGCGGCTCAGAGTCGATCCCGAGATGGTGGTGATCTCCGATGCAGCGTGACCGAAACACCAAGAGCAGGAGGGAATCCAAGCCGGGGTGGGCGAAGGCGTCGGAGCCGGCCGCGGCCCGGTTGCCGCTGCGCACAAAGCAGGTCGTCGGCCATGTCACCCTGACCGGCAACACCGGGACGGCCTGGTACCGGTTGGATCCGGTGCCGTGGTCGTTCCGGCCGGACCGGGACCGTGAGCAGCACATCCTGAACCAGGCCGGCGTGTTGGCCGGGTTGTCGGGTCAGTCGGTGCGGATCCGGGGCACCCAGGTCCCGTTCCCGGTCCGTGAGTGGGCCGAAGCCCACCACCGCCTGGTCACGCAGCGGCAGGCCGCGTTCGGCGCGGTGCCGCTGCCGTGCTGGCCGGACCTGCTCGCCGGCGAGCAGCGCCAATTCCTCGGCGAGCACCTGGCCGAGAAGCAGGTCTACCTGGGCGTGGACTACCTACACCGGTCCCCGCTGGCCCAGCTGGCCGCCGGCCTGCTGCCCCGGTCCTGGCGGCCACTTTCCCGGGAACTCGACGCCCAACAGGCCAAGCTCGCCGCCCTGGACACGCTGATGGGCCGGCCGGGGATGCGGGGCCGGCCGGTCACGGCCGGGCAGATGGCCTGGCTGCTGCACCGTTCCACCCACCTGGGGTTCCCCGCCCCACGGCTGCGGTCCGAGCTGGACGTGACCGACTGGGATACCGGTGATCTGGCCGGCCTGCTGGACCAGGTGTCCTGGACCGCGGAACCGTTCGCGACCACGCTCAAGGTCACGGGGATGGTCGACGGCCGCACCCTGACCCGGCATGTGGCTATCTTGACCGTGGGCCGGATGCAGCCGATGACGATCCCGCAGGTGGATCTGCCGTGGATGGCAATCCCGGACCAGCTCGGGATCCCGCTGGAATGGTCGGCCCACGTCTACGTCCGGCACGACCACGAGGTGCGGGAGCAGCTGCGGCGGGTTATGTCCCGGATCACGTCGCAAACCAAGCACTACCAGGTCGAGCACGAGCAGGACCCGCCCACCGCCCTGCGCGAGCAGCACGACCTCGCCCTGGCAGTCGAAGCGGAACTGTCCGACACCCAAGACCTGTCCGCGTCGCGCGCCCGGGGCTGGTGGCGCCTCGCTGTCTCCGGCACGTCGGAGGCCGAGTGCTTGGAGAACGTCGAGCGGGTCGTGACGGCGTATGCGCGGCGGGTGCAGATCGAGCACACCTACGGGCAGCACGACCTCGCGAGGGAGTTCCTACCCGGCGAGCCGGTGCGGATCCGCGCCCACCGCCGCGACCTCCCGGTCCGCACGGTCGCCGCCGGCGGCGCCGCGATCACCAGCACCGCGGGTGATCGGACTGGGTGGAACATCGCCCGCGCGGTGCTGGATGGGCGGACCCCGGTGATGTACGACCTGTGGGCCAACATGGAACGGTACGACGTCGCCGGCTATTACCCCATCGTCGCCGGCCTCGGCGGTGGCAAGTCCACCCTGATCGGCGTCGTCATCGGCAAGACCGGCGCCGCCGGCATCCCCTGGACCTGCGTCGATCCCGCCGGCCGCCTCGGCCGCCTGGCTCGCACCGCACCGCTGCGGGGTCATGCGCGGGCGTTGGACCTGGTCAACGGGCACCCCGGCTCCCTGAACACGTACCGGCTGGTGGCCGAACCGCACCCGGACGACTTCACCATTCATGACCTGGCCGACCTGGAAGACGCCGACCTGCACGCCCTGGGCGTCGATGCCGCCGACCTCGGCACTGTGATGCTGGATGATCTCGACCAGCATCTGGTCGACGGACTGCGGGACCGGTGGCTGAGCCGCGCCAGGGTGCGGGCGCAGGCCGCCCGACGCCGGCTGACGGTCGACTCCCTGACGCAGGTCCTTCCGGCGTCGTTGGTGGTGCGGGGTGATCAGGCGCCGCACGTCACTACGGAACTGCTGCTCGCCGCGACCCTCGTGGACGCGGCGGATGGGCCGTTCGCCGGGCGCCCGAAGCATCCCGGCCTGGTCATCGAGGCCCTACGGCAGTCTCGGACGGAGCATCGGCAGGTCGCGCTGACCACCGCCGACTTGCTGGATTCGATCCGGCACGAACCGCTGCCGTCGTTGCTGTTCCCGGAGCGCGACGAGCATGAGGCGGTCGCGTTCGACCGGCAACTGATGTTCTTCTCCACCAAGGGCATCGCCCTGCCCGATCAGCACGTCGGGCAGGAGTACTGGGGCGACGAAGCCCGCCAGGGCGTGGCCATCCTGAATCTCGCCTCGTGGCTGTGCCTGCGGTGGGTCTACGGGCTGCCCGCGGGCCAGCGTAAGGGCGTCGCCCTTGATGAAGTCCACTTCCTGGAACAGCTCTCGTCCGGCCGGTTGATGCTGACCGAGTTCGCCCGCAACACCCGCAAACAGAACCTGGCCGTCCTCGCCGCCAAGCAGGAGGAGGCGGCCGGGTCGGACAACGACACCCTGCGCAACTTCGTCGGCGGCGCGTTCCTCGGCCGGATGGACGACGAACAAGCCGCCGCCCGCGCGTTGGGCCTGGTGCAGATCCCGACCGGCGTCGGCTACGAGCAG
>NZ_JBMDXT010000580.1:0-1642 GCF_048594475.1 Nakamurella sp.
GGCCGCGGATCCCGCCGTCGTCGTCCCGGTCGAGTTCGACACCGCGAGCGGGACGACGACCGCCGCCACCGCGACCGCGCACGCGGCGATCAGCCCACCGATCACCAGGGTGCGCCGGCGGCCACCGGTGGACCGGCGCCGGCCGGATCGATGCCCCGGACCGGCGACGGGCGCGCCGGCCTCGGGTCGACCCGTACGCACCGCGCCCGGCGCCGGGACCGCGCCAGCCACGCTCACCGAGGTGGCCGCCGGACCCGGACGGGCGTCCGGACCCGCACCGGCGGCCTTGGCGGCGGCGATCACCGAGAGGGCGGACACGGTGGTCGGCGGCGCGGCCGGGTCGTCGGCCAGGTCGTCGAGCAGCCGGTGCAGGCCGGCGGCGTCGCGGTCGTCGGGCCCGGTCGTCACCGGCCACCCCCACGGCCGACCACACCCTGTCGGAGCAACGCCTGCTTCATGGCCGCCAGTCCCCTGGCGGTCTGCGACTTCACGTTGCCCTCCGAACACTCCATGGCGGCCGCGGTCGCCGCGACGTCCAGCCCGTCGAAGTAGCGGAGCACCAGCATCGCCCGCTGCCCGGGCGGGACCTCGTCGAGCGCCCCACGGACCAGCTCCCGATCGGCCACCACCGACGCCAGGTCCAGCTCGGGGACCGGCGTGTCCGGCACGGCGTCGACGGCCCGCTCGCGGTGCCAGGGTCGGCGGGACTCGTCGATCGCGGCCCGCATGAGGCAGCGCCGCACGTAGGCGTCCAGGGCCGCATAGTCGCGGATGTCCGACCACGCCCCGTACAGCTTCACGAACGCGATCTGGGTCAGGTCGTCGGCCCGGTGCCAGTCACCGCACAGCAGGTAGGCGGTACGCCGGACCCGATCCCGGCGGGCGGTGACGTACACGGAGAACTGCGCCTCCTCCTCCGGGCTCACCCGACCTCCAGCGTTCAACAGCCCTCAGACGGACGGTGACCGCTGCATGGTTGCACGAGCCCGGGCGATCCGGCCTCACTCGTCCGGCGCAGCGCCCAACCGGGACGACCCCGGCCCGGGACGGCGACCGGGCCGGCCACCCGGCGCCGCGCCGGCCCGGGAGCACGGTCAGGATGTCAGCTCGGCGCTCCAGACGATCGGCAGCGTCGGCGCGACCGACCCGCCGGCCGGCTCGGCCGTGACGGCCACGGCGACCTCCCCCGGCCTGGTCGGCTGGGTGACGGTCTGCGCCGCGCCGGTGGCCGCCGCCGGCAGCAGGCCGAGCGACCGCGGCGCCGTCGACGGCTCCCCGGACAGTGCCCAGAGCTGGTAGGTGCGGCCGTCGGGCAGCGCCGGCAACCCGCTGACATCCACCGTCACCGCGGCGCAGGACGGGGCGTAGTCCACCGCGCCCTGACCGTTCGCCGGGGTCAGCGTGGTGCGGTCGGCGGCCGTCGCGACGCACTGCTCCGGGGTCTGGGCGACCTGCTCGGGCCCGCGGGTCCGGTCGATCGCGACCAGACCGCCGCCGAGCACCACCGCCGCCGCGGCCGCGGCGAGCCAGGCGGCCGGCCGGCGGAACCAGGGGCGCAGCGGCCGGACGTTGTCCGGCCGGCCGGTCGACGACACCCCGGCCGGCCCGGCCCCGGGATCCGTCGCGGGGGCGCCGGGCTCCG
>NZ_JBMDXT010000581.1:0-8283 GCF_048594475.1 Nakamurella sp.
CATTCACAATTGAAGACGCGACCACAGTCGTTCGCGGTCAGCGAGCAACGGCCCCCCAGCGAACAGAAGGTGATTGTCATGCACGTCTCCGCCATCGCGTCCCACGTCTCGGACACCGGCATGGTCGGCAACCCGAAGCGCGTCCGCGGCCTCGACGCCGCCCTGGCGTCGCAGCCGGCCACCGAGCCGCGGCCGACCCTGGTCGGCAACCCGCGCCGGGTGCGCGGCCTGTCCGCCGAGGACTTCCAGGCCGCCTGAGCACTGGTTCCCGGGACCGCCCGTCCGGCTTGCGCCGGCGGGCGGTTCCGGCGTTTCAGGGCCCGTCCGGCCCGGCCGGGGCCACCTCGATCGGTTCGCCGCCGGTGATCGACAGCAGCTCGGTGTAGCTGGTCGGGAAGACCGCGTGCGGGATGCCACCCGCCGCCCAGACCACGTCATAGGGCGCCAGGGCACGATCCACGAACGTCCGCACGGGTGCCGGGTGCCCCACCGGCGCCACGCCGCCGATGGGCTGTCCGGTCGCCGCCCGCACCTGCTCCGGCGTCGCCCGGCCCAGCTCCCCGACCCCGAGCAGCGACGCCACGTGCGCCGTGTCGACCCGGTGGCCGCCGCTGGTCAGGATCAGCACCGGCTCGGCCGTCCCGGGCGCGCCGGCCGGTGGCCCGGCCATGAAGATCAGGCTGTTGGCGATGGCCGCCGGGGTGCAGCCCAGGGCGGCAGCGGCGTCCTTGGCCGTTCGCACCGCGTCGGCCAGCATCCGCACCTGCCCCGCGGCCCCGGCCGCGGCCAGCGCCCGGGCGACCTGTTCGACGTTGGCGTGCACGCACCCTCCGTTCCGGCGGCCCGCCGGCCGCCCCTGACCACCACCGACCCCGGGACCGACCAGGCCGACCCGGCACGGTCGACCGCACGCGACCGCCCGTCGACCGCCGCCGCACGGCCGGGACACCGCCGCCGTACGGCCGGGGCACGGCCGGACCGCGGCGGACCGTCGGACCCCTGGTCTAGCGTCGCGATCGGATGGTTCATCGACTCGTGAAGGAGCTTGCCATGGCCGGGACCGCGGATCTGCTGCTGGACGGCTACGGGCGGATCGCCGAATCGACCAGGGCGGTGCTGGACGGGCTCCCGCCCGCGCTGCTGACCTACCGGGTGGACCCGTCGGCCAACACCATCGCGTGGCTGATCTGGCACCTGACCCGGGTGGAGGACGATCACCTGGCCGGCGCGTTCGGCACGCCCCAGGTCTGGATCGCCGACGGGTGGGCGGCCCGCTTCGCGCTTCCGTTCCCCGACGACGTGCACGGCTACGGGCAGACCCCGGCCGACGTCGCCCTCGTCCAGCCGTCGGCCGACGACCTGCTGGGGTACTTCGAGGCCACCCACGCGCGGGCCCGGGAGCTGCTCGGCGGCCTCACCGACGCCGACCTGGACCGCGTGGTCGACGAGGCCTGGGACCCGCCGGTCACCCTGGGCGTGCGGCTGGTCAGCGTGCTGGACGACGCCCTGGAGCACGTCGGGCAGGCCGCGTTCGTCCGCGGCGTCGCCGAGCGCACGGCCCCGTCCTGACGTGCGCCTGCTGGTCGCCTTCGCCGGCGGCACCGGGCACTTCCTGCCCCTCGTGCCGCTGGCCGCGGCCGCCCGCTCCGCCGGCGACCGCGTCCTGGCCACCGGCCAGGCGGCGATGATGGGCCCGGTCGCGGCGGCCGGGTTCACCACGGTCGACAGCGGCGGCCGGACGCTGGCCGACGCAGCCGTTCGCCGGCCGCCGGCGCCGGTCGACCGGGCGGCCGAGGCGGCCGTGCTCGCGAACGTTTTCGCCCGGCGGATCGCGCGGGAGCGCGCGACGCGCCTCATCGGCATCGGCCGCACCTGGCGACCCGACCTGATCCTGCACGACGAGGTCGACGCCGGAGCCGCGATCGCGGCGGACGCGCTCGGGGTGCCTCGGGTCGAGGTAGTCGTGCTCGGAGCCGGCGGCACGACGGAACGGGACCGGTGGGCCGCGGGCGTGGCCCGGACCGCTCGGGAGCTCGGCCGGCCGGGCCCGCCGGCGCCCCCCGTGCTGATGGTCGAACCCGCCCCACCGGGCTTCCGGAACCCCGCCGACCCGCTACCCGGGCCGGTCCTGCGGACCCGTCCGGCGGCGCTGGAGCAGGCCCCCGGCGGGGCCGGCCCGCCGGGTGCGGTCCTCGACTGGCTCGACCGGGTCCCGGACCGGCCGGTCGTCTGGTTCACCCTCGGCACCGTCTTCCACCAGGAATCCGGGGACCTGTTCGATCGGGTCACCGGCGGGTTGAGCCGGCTGGACGCGTCCGTCGTGGTGACCGTCGGGCCGGGGATCGACCCGGCCGAGCTCGGCCCACGGCCGGCCCGGGTGCGCGTCGAACGCCATGTGCCGCAACAGGTCCTGCTGCCCCGCTGCCACCTGCTGGTGTGCCACGGCGGGTCCGGCAGCGTGCTCGGGGCGCTCGCCCTGGGGGTGCCGATGCTGCTGCTGCCGCTGGGGGCGGACCAACCCGCGACGACCGACCGCTGCCTCGCCCTCGGGGTCGCGACGGCCCTCGACCCCGTGCGGGCCACCCGCGCGCAGATGGCCGCGGCGGCCCGGAACCTGCTGGCGCACGGCCGGTATCGCGCCGCCGCCGCCTCCTGGCGGTCGGCCTGCGCCGCGCTGCCGACGGCGGCCCGCACTCTGGACCGGATCCGGTCGACACTCCGGACGGCGAACCGTCACTCATCCAGCTCTTGACGTTTGCACATCGTTCGCCCATGTTCATGATGATTAACCTCCCTTCGCCGCGCGAAAAAGCCGACGAAGCAACTATTCCGATCAAACCGGACAGGGGCGAACGAATGCGGCAACGGTGGCAGCATCGGATCGGGCGGCGCGTCGCCGCGGTCGGAACGGCCGGGGCGGTGGTCCTGGCCCAGGTGGTCGTGGGCACCGCGCCCGCCGCCGCGGCCGACCCGGTGACGCTGAACATCCTGACCGTCAACGACTTCCACGGTCGGATCAACGCCACCACGGTGCAGTTCGCCGGGACCGTCGAACAGCTCCGGCAGGCCGACGGCGCCAACGGGGCCAACACCCTCCTGGTCGGGGCCGGCGACCTGATCGGGGCCTCCGAGTTCGCCTCCGCCGTCGCCGGCGACCAGCCGACCATCGACGTGTTCGACGAGCTGGGCATGGCCGTGTCGGCGGTCGGCAACCACGAGTTCGACCAGGGTTTCGCGGATCTGACCGACCGGGTGATCGGCCCCGCCGGCACGCGCAACGCCCAGTGGGACTACCTGGGCGCCAACGTGTATCAGAAGGGCACCACGACACCCGCGCTGCCCGAGTACGGCGTGTACACGGTCAACGGGGTCCGGGTCGGCGTCATCGGCGCCGTAACCGAGGAGACGCCCACCCTGGTCTCGCCGGCCGGCGTGAGCACGCTGGACTTCGGCGATCCCGTCGCCGCGGTGAACCGGGTGGCCGACCGGCTCACCGACGGGAACCCGGACAACGGCGAGGCCGACGTGCTGATCGCCGACTACCACGAGGGCGGCCCGCGCAGCGGAACCCTGGCCGACAACCTCACCAGTGACGTCTTCGCCGGGCTGGTCAACGGCACGTCGCCGAAGGTGTCCGCCATCCTCAACGGCCACACCCACCAGACCTACGCGTACCAGGCCCCCGTCCCCGGCGGCTCGGCGACCCGGCCGGTGATCCAGACCGGCAGCTACGGCGCGAACGTCGGCCAGATCACGCTGACCGTCGATCGGGAGACCGGCGCGGTGACCGCCTCGACCGTGCGCAACGTGCCCCGGACCACCACCCCCGCCGCCGACCTGATCGCCGCCTTCCCGGCGGTCCTGGGGCCGGTCGACGCCACGGTCACCGCGGCCCTGGCGAACGCCACGCAGGTCGGAAACCAGCAGGTCGGCACCCTCACGGCCGACATCACCACCGCCTACACCGACCCGGCGGCGGCCTGCGTGCAGGCCGGGCAGTCCGGGCCGCGGGACAAACGGGCCGCCGAGTCGACCCTGGGCAACCTGGTCGCCAACGCGTTGCGGGACTCGCTCGCGCCGGCGGACCGGGGCAAGGCCGACTTCGGCGTGGTCAACCCGGGCGGGCTGCGGGCGGACCTGTGCTTCGCGCGCAACGCGGCCAACCCGGCCGATGCGGACGGCGCCATCCTCTACTCCGAGGCCAACGGGGTGCTGCCGTTCCTGAACAACCTCGGCACCACCTCGCTGACCGGTGCGCAGGTCACGACCATGCTCGAGCAGCAGTGGCAGCGCGACGCCAACGGCAACGTGCCCAGCCGGCCCTACCTCCAGCTCGGGCTGTCGGACAACGTCACCTACACCTTCGACCCGCAGGCCCCCGAGGGCTCGCACATCACCTCGGTGACGATCGACGGCACGCCGCTCGATCCGGCGGCGACCTACCGCGTGGGCACGTTCTCGTTCCTGCTGTCCGGCGGGGACAACTTCCGGGTGTTCACCCAGGGCACCGGCACCACGGATTCCGGCCTGATCGACCGGGACGCCTGGATCGCCTACCTGACGGACAAGAGCCCGCTGGCGCCGGACTTCGCCCGGCACGCGGTCCAGGTGACGAACCAGCCGACCGAGGTCGCCGCCGGCGGCCCGGTCAGCTTCGACGTCGCCGGCCTGGACCTGACCAGCCGGGGCGCGCCGGCGAACACCGGCCTCGCCGGCCGGCTCACCCCCGCGTCGGGCGAGCCGGTCGACGTCGGCCCGTTCACCGTGCTGGCCGGCGCGACCACGGTGAAGTTCGACCTGCCGGAGCAGATCGCCGCCGGTCCGGCGACGCTGACGCTGACCGCGGACCCGTCCGGCACCGTCGTGACGATCCCCCTGACGATCACCGCGACCTCCTCGGTGACACTGGCCGCCAGCCCGGCCAGCCAGGTCTACGGGCTGGCCCAGGTGGTCCTGACGGCCACGGTGCAGGCGTCCGCCGAGCCCACCGGCACCGTCGAGTTCCGCAGCGGCGACACCGTGCTGGGCACCGCGCCCGTCACCGGTGGCACCGCGACCCTTCCGCTGCCGGCCGGCACGCCCGCCGGCAGCTACGACGTCGTCGCGCACTACTCCGGCGGCGGATCCGGGGCGGGCGCCGTCCCGGCGGCCGACTCGGCGCCGGTCACGGTGACGGTGACCAAGGCGGGATCGGGCACGCTGCTGGCGCCCGGGCTGTCCCTGCCGTTCCTGGGCACCCTGCTGCTGGGCGTCGTCGTCCTGGACAACGGCCAGCCGGCCACCGGGACCGTGCAGATCGCCGCCAACGGCCGGACGGTCGGCGCCACCGGCCTCCAGCGGTCAGGGCTGTTCGTGTTCCTGGCCCCGCGCGGCGGCAAGGGCACCACGTACACCGCCACGTACGTCCCGGCCGACCCGGCGAACATCGACGGCAGCACCAGCAACCCGGTGGTGGTCCGGCGCTAGGGGTGCCCGGCCGGGACCCGCCCGGCCGGGCAGGCTCGGCCAACGAGAGCCTGCTGCCCGGCCGGGACCTGCCCGGCCGGGCAGTGCTGGGCCGGGCAGTGCTGGGCCTGGGCGCCCCGCCTACGACGCGCCCGTCGGGCCCGGCGCCGGGAGGCCGTGCTCGGCGGCCAGGAAGGCCGCCCCGCGCGGGGAGAGCTCGTAGCCGACGTCCAGGCTGTGGGTGAGCCCAAGCTCCTTGAGCTTGCGCACGTCGAGCTTGAACGGCTTGGTCTCGCGACCGAGCGAGGCAGCCAGGTCGGGCGCCCGGACGGCCGGGTTGGCCTCGATGAGCGTCAGGATCTCGCGCGTCCAGGGCCCGGTCCGGCGGCCGCGGTCCATCCGGTCCAGGGTCGCGGCGATCTCGGCGATCTCGGCCGGGGTCGGCAGCGCGGCCCGCAGGGCCACCCGCTCGTCCGGCCGGTCGAAGGCGACCCCGATCCGGTACAGCTGCGCGCCCCGCCCGCGCCGGTTCGCGGCGTGCAGGGCGGCCAGCGACGGCATCCCGGCCCCGCGGGCGTCGTCCTCGGTCAACGACTCCTGCGCCACCTGCTGCACCGAGGTGAACCGGATGACGCCGGCGCCGGTCCGCTGGGTGCCGCCCACCCGCACCCGCGGCGCGTCCCACCGCCGGAACACGGCGCTCACCGACCCGTCCCGGATCCCGTCGGCCACCGCCCTGGTCAGCAGCACCTCCGGCCTCCCTTCCTGTCCCGCGCCGGCGCCGGCGCCGGCGTCACGGGCCGGGTGCCGGCGGCGCGTCCGCCGACGGAAGCCGGACCCGTACCCGCAATCCTCCGTCCGGCACCGGAGCGGCGTCGACCACGCCATCGTGCGCCGCGACGACGGCCCGCACGATGGACAGGCCCAGCCCCGTCCCCCGCTGCCCGGTCCGCGGCCGCCGGCCCTGCCGGAACGGCTCGAACAGCTCGGCCACCGTCGCGGCGTCGATCACCGGGCCGGACGAGGCCACCTCGAGCACCGCATCGCCGGCGACGGCGCCGTCGACGCCGCCGGCCGGCACGGCGTCGGACCCGCCGGTGGCGATCGAGATCCAGCCGCCGGTGACGTTGTGCCGCACCGCGTTCTCCACCAGGTTGCCGATCAGCCGGCCGAGCAGCGCCGGGTCCCCGGAGACCGGCGCCGGACCGCCGGACACCGTCACCGCCAGCCCCCGCTCGGCGATCGCCGCCTCGTTGACCTGCAGCGTCGGCCCGACCAGCTCGGCCAGGTCGACCTCCTGCCGCACCGAGACGCCACGGGCCTGCGTCCGGGCCAGCAGCAGCAGGGAGGTCAGCAGCTTGTCCGCCCCGTCGGTCGCCTCCAGCACCACCGCGCCCATCTCGCGCAGCTGGGTCACGTCGGCCGCCGGGTCGGCCAGGGTCACCTCGACCTCGGTGCGGATCACCGACAGCGGGGTGCGCAGTTCGTGCGAGGCGTTGGCGACGAACCGGCGCTCGGCGTCGAACGCGGCCTGCAGGCGGTCCAGCATCTCGTCGAACGTGTCGGCCAGGTCGGCCACCTCGTCCCGCGGGCCGGGCAGCCGGATCCGGCGGTCCAGCGAGGACTCGGACAGCACCCGGGCGGTGCGGGTCAGCGTGAACAGCGGGCGCAGCGCCCGCCCGATCAGCAGCCAGGACAGCAGCGCGCCGGCCAGCACCTGCAACGGGAAGGCGATCAGGCCGACGATCAGCACGATCTGCCGCCCCTGCGCGGCGATCGCCGCAGCCGCCGCGGACGCCTCCACCAGCGCCCCGTTGACTTCGACCAGCGTGCCCGGCGGGAACCGCGGCAGCGCCGCGACGACCCGGCCGACGACGAGGTAGGACAGCGCCAGCAGCAGCGCGCCGACCAGGGCCAGCAGCGCGGTGGACAGCAGGGTCAGCCGCAGCCGCAGGCTCTGCCGGGCGTCGATCGGGCCCCGGCGCCGGCGCGCCGGACCGTTCGGCTCGTCCTTGTCGCTCGTCCGGGCGCGCTCCGCCGGCCCACTCATCGGGGCTCGTTCATCCGGGCTCGTGCCGCGCGGGTCAGCCCGCGCCCACGCGATAGCCGGAGCCGACCACCGTCTCGATGATCCCGGGCTCCCCGAGCTTGCGGCGCAGGGTCATCATCGTCACCCGCACGGTGGTGGTGAACGGGTCGGCGTTCTCGTCCCAGACCCGTTCCAGCAGTTCCTCGCTCGAGACCACCGACCCGCCCGCGGCCAGCAGCACCTCGAGCACGCCGAACTCCTTGCGGGTCAGCTCCAGCGGCCGGCCGGACCGGGTGACGGTGCGCTTGGCCGGGTCCAGCTCCAGGTCGCCGATCCGCAGCACCGGGGGGACCGCCGGCGACGAGCGGCGGCCCAGCGCCCGGATGCGGGCGACCAGCTCGGGAAACGCGAACGGCTTGGTCAGGTAGTCGTCGGCGCCCAGGGACAGCCCGTCGACCCGGTCCTCGACCCCGGCGGACGCGGTGAGCATCAGCACACGGGTGGTGTCGGACGCCGCGACGATCTCGGACAGCACGTCGTCGCCGTGCATCTCGGGCAGGTCGCGGTCCAGCACGACGACGTCGTACCGGGTCAGCATCGACTTCTGGTGACCCTCGCGCCCGTCGTAGGCGACGTCGACGGCCATCCCCTCGGCCCGCAGGCCGCGGGCGATCGCGTCCGCCAGCCGCCGGGCGTCCTCCACCACCAGGACCCGCATGCTCTCCCCTGTGCCGTACTCGGTTACTGCTGCCCGGCCGGTTCGCCGGCCCGGGCCGGCTCCGTGCTGCCCCGCGCGATCAGCTCGGTGA
>NZ_JBMDXT010000582.1:0-3345 GCF_048594475.1 Nakamurella sp.
CATGACCGTCGGCGAGCGGGTTGTGGGCCAGCGAGACGAACGACTCGATGCCGTGCGTCAGCGCGTCCAGACCGGTGGCCGCGGCCAGCCATTCGGGCATCGTGGTCAGCAACCGCGGGTCGGTGATCGAGATGTCCGGGACCAGGGCCCGGCCCATGATCGTGATCTTCACCGAGTCCGTCGTGTCGGTGACGATGCAGAACTGCGAGACGTCCGCGCCGGTACCCGATGTCGTGGGAATCATGAGCAGCGGGGGAATGGGGCGGGTGACCTGGTCGACGCCCGCGTAGTCCAGGATCGTGCCGCCGTTGCCGGAGAGGATCGCGATGCCCTTGGCCGCATCCATGCTCGAGCCGCCGCCGATGCCGATCAGCACGTCGCAACCGGACTCGAGGTACTGGTGGTACCCCTGCGTGATCTCGACGTCCTTCGGGTTGGGCGTGATGCCGCGCCACACGACCGGGTCGAGGCCGGCGTCGCGCAGGTGGCCCAGCAGCTGGTGGACCCAGCCCGCGTCGTGCACCCCGTCGTCGGTGACGACGAACGGGCGCCGCGCGCCGAGCCGGCCGGCGGCGAAGCCGGCCTCGGCCAGGGCGCCCAGACCGAAGACGACCTCGGGGGCGTGGAACTTCACCACCGGCGCCGGGCCGTGCCGGTGCCCCGGATCACCCGCGCCGGGCGGGTGTGTTCGGACCACGTCCTCGTGTCCGATCACGATGTTGTTCTCCTCCGTCGAGCAAGCGATCAGCACGCCGCTCGCCGACCGTCGTCGACCCGAATGGTCAGGACCCGTCGGTGGGTGAAATGGTACGCCTCACCGGCTCGATGCTGTCGCAGGGAAAACCGCCGCGGGCGGCGTGCTCCCGGATCAGTGCCGGGTCCGCGGCCTCGTAGACGCAGTAGAGCTTGTCGTCCGCGACGTAGGACTCGATCCACGAGATCTTGTCGCCCAGCTCGGCCAGCACCTCGTTGGAGCGGGTCGCGACCGCCGTGATCTGGTCGTCGGTCAGCGATCCCGCCCCCGGCAACGTCCGTTCGATCACGTAGCGATCCATCACGCACTCCCCTCGTTGCGGCCCGTGGTCGGGTGCCGGACGGCCGGCCACCGGCCGTCCGGGCCCGGTACCCGGGTCACGCTACGGCCGGACGTCGCCCCGGCGAACCCCCCAAGGACCAGGATCGACCTGGCCGTTCGGACAGGTCGCACCGCCCGGGCGGGGATCGACCGGTGCCCGGGGACGCCGGTCAGGGGGCCGCCAGCAGGGCCCGGATCCGGTCGAGCAGGCGGTCGGCCATGGCCGTGAAGATCCGGGCGCCCTCCCCGGCGTTCGCCCCGGTCGGGTCGCCGAGCACCCCGTTGGCGCTGACCGCCCGCACCCCGCCGGCGGTGATCCGGGGGAGCAGGTCGGCCCGCGGAGCGGTGGCGCCGGGGGCGGCGAGGTCGGTCCGGACGGTCTCCGGCGCCAGGTGCAGCATCAGGCAGGTCTCCCGGTAACCGGCATGCGGGTCGGCCCGCGGCCCGCCGCTGGCCGCGTGGTGCACCTGCAGTGAACGGCCCTCGTACCGGGTCAGGGTGGCCGCCCGGGCCAGGGCCTCGGCATTGCCGCCGTGCCCGTTGACCACCAGCACGTGCCGCCAGTCGCCGGCCGCGTGCCGGACGAACTCGACCAGCAGCTGGTACAGCGCCTCGGTACCGATGGACAGGGTGCCGGGGAAGTGGGCGTGCTCGCCGCTGGCGCCGTACGGGATCGCCGGGGCCAGGCCGACGCCGGGCATCGTCCGGTGCGCCAGCTCGGCCAGCCGGGAGGCCACCACGGTGTCGGTGGTCAGCGGCAGGTGCGGCCCGTGCTGCTCGGTCGACCCGAGCGGCACCAGCAGGATCCGCCGGTCGGCCGCCGCCACCTCCGGCCAGGTCGCGCCGGCCAGCGGGCCCGGGTCAGCCATCGGCGGCCGGAGCCGGGGACCGGCGGAACCACCTACGGGGGTGGGGCAGGTCGCGCACCCGGGGGAGCACCGGTTCGGGATTGCGCCGGCGCAGCACGCCCTGCCAGACGCCCAGCCCGTAGGCGGCGTCGTCGAGGGCGTGGGCCACGAAGGATTCGGCGGTGGCCCGCGCCCGGGTCGCGAGTCCGGTCCGGCCGGCCGGCTCGGCTCCATCGGCCGCCTCCCCGGTCCGCACGTCCTGCACGGCCTGGACGAGCAGCCCGGCCGCGGCGGCAACGGCCAGCCGCCGGCCGATGCGGGGACGCAGCACGGCGACGGCCAGGGTCACCGGCAGCATCGGCCGGATCAGCCAGCGACCGAGCGCGGCGCCGGCGCGCAGGTGTCCCATCGCCGCCAGCTGGCGGGCGTGCGCGGGGGACAGCTCCCGCATGCCCCACGGTGCGATCGCGGCGGTGACCCCGCCGGCCAGCACGCCCGCCGCCGGGTGCACGAGCACGGCCAGCAGCCACGGGCCGAGCGACCAGATCGACACGTCCAGGTGGCGCAGCGCGCCGGGGTGCCGGCCGGCCAGGTCGGCCGCGCTCGTGCCGTAGAGCCGTCGCCGGTTCAACGCCGCGGTCAGCGTGCCCCGCGGCCGGTGCCCCACGTGCACGTCGGGGTAGTACCGGACGATGCCGTGCTCGGCGATCCGCCAGACCAGGTCCAC
The DNA here is from genome assembly GCF_048594475.1 of Nakamurella sp. Lineage (NCBI taxonomy): Bacteria > Bacillati > Actinomycetota > Actinomycetes > Nakamurellales > Nakamurellaceae > Nakamurella > Nakamurella sp. The sequence continues at coordinate 2,651 of NZ_JBMDXT010000582.1, forward strand.
GTCCTCGCCGACGTGCATGTCGGCCCGGAAACCACCGACGGCGGCGAAGGATTCGGCGCGCACCAGCATCGCCGCGCTGGGCACGTACGACACCGCCCGTCCCGGACCGACCTCGCTCGGCGTGTGGCCCAGATCCAGTGCGCAGACGCGCTGTTCGAACCAGCCGCCGGATCCGGACCCGGCGAGGGGCACGATCTGCGGCGCGGCCAGCACCACCGGGACGGCCCTGCCGTCGCCGGCGCCCGTGGTGGCCGTGGTTTCGGTGATCTGCGCCTTCAGCCGGTCGATCCACTGCGGGTCGGGGATCGTGTCGGCGTCCAGGAAGGCGATCCACGGCGTGCCGGCCGCGGCCGCGCCGGCGTTGCGGGCGGCGGCCGGCCCCCGGGAGTGCTCGTGGCGCAGCACGGTCAGCCCGGGGCGTTCGGCGGCCAGCGGGGCCAGCGGGATCGGCGAGCCGTCGTCGACCAGGATCACGGGGAGGTCGGCCGGGAGGGTGCCGAGCAGGTCGCGGACCGGGCCGGCGGCCGACCGCGCCGGGATGACGACGGTGACCCCCGCATGGTCGGTGGCGGCCGGGGCGGGGCCGAGCAGCAGCCCGGCGCCCCGGAGCCGGTGCATCAGCCGGTCGAGCGCGGGGGCGGCGGGCGGCCGGGCCGCGCCGTCGCCGCGCCCGCGGCTCCCCCCCGCCCCCCGCG
>NZ_JBMDXT010000583.1:0-19365 GCF_048594475.1 Nakamurella sp.
GGGGGGGGGGGGCGCCACCTCCGAGACGGCGGGGGCCGGGACGGCGCCGTGGGCCGCCGCCCGGCCGATGAACCGGGGGACCGGGGGGTCCACCTATCGGTGGACCCCCGGGGCGGCTCGACCCGATCGGATGCCGGGCCGGGCAGCGGGACCCGGCGCGGGTGGATCAGCCGACCGCGGCCGGGTCGGCGGGCTTGCCGACCGGGTCGGGACGCCGGTTGGGCAGGGCCAGCGTGGCGAGCAGCCCGATCACCAGGAACGCGGCGGCGGTGTACGCGGCGAAGCTGGTCCCGTCGGAGAACGCGACCTTCGCGGCGTCGGCGACCCCGGCGGTCTGCGGGGACGCGGCCAGCTGCGGGATCGCCGCCCCGGCACTGTCGACCACCGCGTTGACCAGCTGGCCGGCGGCCGCCGGCGGCACCCCCTGGTCGGCCAGGCCGCTGCTCAGGGCGTTGCCGGCGCTGACGAACAGGACGGTGCCCAGCACCGCGATGCCCAGCGCCGAGCCGACCTGCCGGGCGGTGCTCTGGATGCCCGAGCCCTCACCGCTGCGCTGGATCGGCACGTCGGCCAGCACCACGCCGGTCAGCTGGGCGGTGGCCAGGCCGACCCCGAAGCCGTAGACGAACAGGAACGCGACCAGCACCGGCCAGCCCGTGGTCGGGGAGACGACCAGGCCGACCCCGGCGATGCCGATGATCTCCGCGACGATGCCGATCCGGACGACGCCGACCGCCCCGATCTTGGCCGGCAGGCCGACCGACAACCCGCTGGCGGCGAACGAGCCGACGGCCAGCCCGAGCAGCACCAGGCCGGTCTGCAGGGCGCTGTAACCCAGCACGTTCTGCAGCCAGATCGGCAGCGACAGGATGATCCCGAACTCGCCGAGCGAGACGATCAGGGCGGCGACGTTGCCGTTGCGGAAGCTGTTGATGGAGAACAGGCCCGGGTCGACGAGCGAGGACCGGCCGGCCCGGGTCCGCCGGCGGGCGCGCACCACGAACGTGATCAGCGCGGCGGCGGAGATGGCGAACGCGACCGGTACCGGGGACAGTGAGGCGGCCCAGGACCAGCCGCCGATCGTCAGCGGCTTGATGGTCGTCCACCAGCCGTACTGCCGGCCCTCGATCAGGCCGAACGCCAGCAGGCCGAAACCGACGGTGGTGAGCAGGGCCCCCACCCAGTCGACGCCGGTGGTGTGCTCGCCGCGGGACTCGGGGACGAACATCAGGACGAGCACGATGATGGCCAGCCCGATCGGCAGGTTGATGCCGAACGCCCACCGCCAGGAGAACGCGGTGGTCAGCCAGCCACCCAGCAGCGGGCCGACGGCCGCCATCCCGCCGATCGTCGAACCCCAGACGGCGAACGCGATCCCGCGATCCCGCCCGGTGAAGGTGGCGTTGATCAGCGACAGGGTGGTCGGCAGCATCATCGCGCCGCCGACCCCCTGGATCACCCGCGCGCCGATCAGCAGCGTGCCGGTCGGGGCGATGGCGCAGAGCATGGAGGCGACGAGGAACAGGGCGGTGCCGGTGACCAGGATGCGTCGGCGGCCGTACCGGTCGGCCAGCGCGCCCCACATCAGCAGGGTGGCGGCGAAGACCAGGGTGTAGGACTCCTGCACCCACTGCACCTCGGTGGAGGACAGGGACAGGTCGCGGACCATCGAGGGCACGGCGACGTTGACGATCGTGGAATCCACGATGATCAGCGCCACCGCGAGGCTGATGCCGATGAGGCCGATCCAGCGGTTGCGGGCGGGTGAGGTGGTGGTCACGGTGACCTCCGGGGCGCAGGGTGGGACGGTCGCGGTGGCGTCGTCCAGATCTATTACGGAAACCGTACTACACGGAAGGTAGCATGAGTTCATGGCGGAACCACCAAGGGCGGCGTTCCGGAGTCAGCCGGAGACCATGCTGCTGCGACAGATCCAGGTCGCGGCGTCGATGGCCGAGCAGGCGATGGCGCGGCGGCTGGAGATCAACGGCACCGACCTGGCGGCGATGGGGCACGTCGGCGCGGCGGAGCCCCCGATCGGTCCGGGCGAGCTGAGCCAGCGGCTGGGGTTGAGTCCGGCCGCCGTCACCGAAGTGGTGGACCGGCTGGAGTCCGCCGGCCACCTGATCCGGCAGCGCGACACCCGGGACCGCCGCCGCGTGCAGCTGCGCCCGTCGGACACCGCGATCGGGCGGGTGATGACCGAGCTGGCCCCGCTGACCGGCGAACTGGACACGCTGGCGGCCTCGTTCGACGAGCACGACCGGGCCGCGATCGGGCGCTACCTGGCCGGCGTGCTGACTGCCTACGAGCACTTCCAGCAGGACTGACGTCCGGGCCCGGTCAGCCCGCGGGATCGGTGCGGTGGACCGGCACGTCGACGCGCACCACCGCGCCGGGCCGGTCGGGCCCGGCCGGGTGGTCGGGCCGGCCGATCCGGAAGTGCCCGCCCGCCGCCTCGATCTTGACCCGCTGGGAGTCGACCCCGATGTGCCCCTCGGTCAGCTTGCGGGCGGCCGTGCCGGGGGTGAACCCGACACCGTCGTCGGCCACCGTGAGCACCGCGCGGTCGCCGTCCAGGGCCAGGGTGAGCGTCATCCGATCGGCCCGGGCGTGCCGCACGACGTTGCTCACCAGCTCCCGGGCGACCCCGAACAGCAGGCGGTCCTGGTCGGTGCGGGCCGCGTCGGGCCAGCCCGCGGTGTCCACGGTCATCGTCAGGTCGCTGCGCTGCGCCGCGGCGGCCGCCAGCTGACCGACGGCCAGGGCCAGCCCGGACTGTTCCAGCACGGCCGGGTGCAGCTCGGACACCGTCGATCGCAGCAGTCGGGCCGTGCGGGTCAGCGCGTCGTCGAGCCGGTCGAACGCCGCCGCCGATCCGCCGGGGGCGGCGTCGCGCGCGTCCTCCAGGTCCATCCGGGCGGCCAGCACGTACTGCAGGGCGCCGTCGTGCAGGTTCTCGGCCATCGCCCGGTGCTCGGTCTCGGTCGAGGTCATCAGCTCGGTGAGCAGGTGCGTCCGGTCCTCGACCAACCCGCGAATGGCGCCGACCCGCGAGCGTTGGATCCGGGACAACCAGATCGCGGCCAGCCCGACGCCGGCGAGCACCACCACCCGCAGCAGGATCGAGGCCCACGGCTCGTCCTCGTTGGCCACCCGGGTCAGGATCGCCTCGAGCGTGTAGAGGCCGACGGTGGGGACGACCACGCTCGCGCAGACGCCCCAGCGCAGCTGGGTCGCGGCGAGCACCGGGATCAGAAAGAACCCGGTCTGCAGCACGTACGAGGTCCAGCTGGTGCCGGCCGACTGCTGGGCGATGAGGTTGAGGGCGAGCAGGACCGCCAGGTCGACGTACAGGCCCAGCCAGCCCCAGTTCAGCGCCGTCCGGGAGCCGGTGCGCAGCCAGCCGGTGAGCGCGAGGGCGACCAGCACGTAGCCGCCGGCGATCCACCACGACGCGGCCGCGCCGACCCCCGGCGGCAGCAATGCCAGCGTCGCGACGACGAACGCGACCAGCACCGCGCGCAGGGTCAGCTGCAGGGTCAGGCCCCGCTGGGCGGCGGAGGCGACGATCTGCTGGAGCTGGGTCATTCGAGCAGGCCGCGACGCATGCCCTCGGCGACGGCGGCGGCCCGGTCGGAGACGCCGAGCTTCTCGTACAGCCGCTGGGTGTGCGTCTTGACCGTGCTGGCCCCGATGTAGAGCTCCTTGGACAGCTGCGGGATCGACAGCCCGCGGGCAAAGCCCTTGAGCACCTGCATCTCCCGCTCGGACAGCACGGGGCCGGCGGGCTGGGCCCGCTGCCGGATCTCCTGGGCCAGCGACCCGGCCAGCTCCGGCGGCACGACCGTGCGGCCCTGCGCCACCGACAGCACGGCGTCGACGATCTCGGCCCGCCGGGCGTCCTTGGACAGGTAGCCGGACGCGCCGACCTCGAGCGCGCGGAACACCACCGGACTGTCGGTGATGGCCGAGAGCAGCAGGACGCGCGTCGGCAGCCCGTCGCGGACGACGGCCTGGGTCACCGCGATCCCGTCCAGGTCGGGCATCTGGTAGTCCACGACCGCCACCTGGGGCCGGTGCTCGGCGATCGCGGCCAGCCCGTCCCGGCCGTTCTCGGCCTCGGCCACGACCGTGATCAGCCCGCTGTTGGTCAGCCCGCGGCTGACCCCGTCGCGGAAGAACGGATGGTCGTCGATCACGACGACCTCGATCCGGCGTTCGGACGTCAGCACGAGGTGAGACTACTGGTCGTCGGACGGTGTTGATCGGGCTGTGCTCACACGACCGAGAAGCCGCGTGGCAGCGTGCGCCGGCCGGTCAGCGCGAGCAGCAGGGCGGCCCCGTCGCCCCGCAGCTCGGCGACCTCGACCGCCAGCCGGAGGGAGGCGGTGAGCGCCGCCGGGGGTGGCTCGTACGCCTGACCGGTCGCCGCGGCGATGTCCAGCCCGTGGACCACCAGCTCGAAGATCCGGGTCACCAGGTACTGCTCCAGACGCATGCCGCCGACGATGGTCTCGATGATCGGATCGCCCGCGGTGGCGTCCAGGGCGGCCAGCGAGCGGGTGACCAGGTCGGTGACGGCCGCGGCCGGATCGTCGCCCAGCGCCGCCCCGGCCTGCCGGCCCCGTTCGGTGACGGCCGCCGGATCCGCGGCCATCAGCGTCGCCGCCGCGCGGTAGTACTCGGCGACCGACGTGACCGCCGCGGTGGGGGTCGTGCGCGGCAGGTAGGTCAGCACGGTGACCGGGGACCGGCTGGCGTGCCCGACCAGGGCCCGCAGGTCCCATTCGCCCAGCCCGGGCCCGTCCCAGGCGTCGGCGGGGATGCGAGCCACCTGCGCGGCGAAGGCCTGCGCGGCGAGGGCGTACGTGCTGCGGGACGGCGATGCGGGCATGGGCCGAGTATGCGAGCGCCGCTGGGGTCGCGCCGCCCGGGCCCGCCCCTCCGGTTCGCTGATCAAAGCCGGGTGCGGGTCGGACAAACCGGGCGTTGGGCGCGGGTTTGATCAGCGAACCGGGGTCGGCGGCGAGCCGGGTGGGTCGGGCAGGGGCGCGAGGTCGGCCCGGACGCCGAGCAGGCGGGTGGGGCGACGCAGCTCGAACCGGTCGAGCAGGGCCACCGCGGCGTCGGCGACGTCGCCGACGGCGGTGGTCGCGGCGGCCAGCGTGCGGACGTGGCTCTCGGTGAAGAACGCGGTGCTGCGGACGATCACCGCCACCTTGGTGATGGTCCGGCCCTCGGCGACGACGTCGGCGACCACCCGCGCGGCGAGCACCCGCAGCTCGCGCTCGATATCGGGCCGGGTCGTCAGGTCCTCCGGGTAGGTGGTCTGGTGGCTGCGCGACCGGGCGATCCACGGCTCGGTGCGGATCGACGTCTCGCCCTCGCCGCGGGCCAGCGCCCGGTACCGGGGCCCGGTCGTCGGGCCCCACCAGACGGCCAGGTCGGCGGGGTCGGCCCCGGCCAGCTCGGCGACCGTCCGGATGCCGTGCTCTGCGAACCGCGCCGCCCCGCGGGCGCCGACGCCCCACAGCGCCCGGACGGGCCGGTCGCCCATCACCGCCATCCAGTTCGCGGCGGTCAGCCGGTACACCCCGGCCGGTTTGCCGAAGCCGGTGGCGACCTTGGCCCGCAGCTTGTTGTCGCCGACCCCGATCGAGCAGGGCAGCCCGGTGGCGTCCCGGACCTGCGACTGGACGGTGCGGGCCAGCGCCTCGGGGTCGGTCGCGTCGGCGCCGAGGAACGCCTCGTCCCAGCCCCAGACCTCCACCGGCCCCCCGGTCGCCCGCAGGGTGTCCATCACCTGCCCGGACACCACCTCGTAGTACGCCAGATCCAGCGGCAGGTAGACCGCGTCGGGCGCCTTGCGTCCGGCGACCCGCAGCGGCAGGCCGGCCCGCACCCCCAGCGCGCGCGCCTCGTAGGACGCGCAGGTCACCACCTGGCGCGCCCGCGTCGGGTCGCCGTCGCCGCCGACGACCACCGCCCGGCCGCGCAGCTCCGGGCGCCGCAGCAGTTCCGCCGACACCTGGAACTGGTCCAGGTCGACGTGCCGGAACCAGGTGCTCACCGGCCCATTGTCCGCACCGGCCGGTCCGCCCGGGTGCGCCGCGGGCCAGCGCCGCCCGGCCTACAGCGGCCAGACGAGCGGCACGAACAGCACCCCGACGGCCAGCCAGAACACCATCGTCACCGCGCCGAGCTTCCAGTAGTCGCCGAACCGGTAACCACCGGGCGCCATTACGATCATGTTCGCCGGCGTCGCGATCGGGGTGAGCAGGGAGGCCGCGCCGGCCACGGCGATCATCATGAGCACCGCCTGGGGCGACGCCCCGGTCTCGGCCGCCGCGGACAGGGCGATGGGCAGCACGATCAGCACCGTGGCCGCGTTGCTGATCACCTGACCCAACGCCGCGGTCAACACGAACAGGGCGAGCAGCAGCAGGTACGGGCCGCCCCCGCCGACCGCGGAGACCAGCGCGGAGGCGATCAGGTCGGCCGCGCCGCTGGTCTGGATCGCCGTCGAGAGCGGGATCAACCCGCCGATCAGCACCACGGTCGGCCAGGAGATCGCCCGGTACGCCTGCTCGGGCTCGACCACCCGCAGCAGCACCATCGCGGCCGCCGCCATCAGCCCGGCGATGGCCGGCGGCACCAGCCCGGTGGCCAGCAGGATGACCATGCCCACCAGCACCGCGATGGCCTGCGGGGCCCGGCGGCCCAACGGCACCACCTGCCGGCGGACCGATTCCGGCGAGTCGACCACGAGCACGTCGCGGCCGGCTCCGAGCGACTCGACCGACCGCCACCGGCCGTAGTAGAGGACCGCGTCGCCCTCGACGAGCGTGACGGGCCGCAGCCCCACGTCCTTGCCGACGCGACGGATGGCCAGCACGACCAGCTGCCCCGGCCGCACCATCCCTGGGAACAGGGTCTGCCCGATCAGCCGGGACCGCGGCGGGATGACCACCTCGGCGATGCCGGACCGGCGGGAGAGCATCGAGGAGCCCTGCCGGGTGGCCAGGGCCGACCCCGAGATCTTCACGCCGTGCTCGGCGGCGAAGGCCGTCACCGCCTCCTCCGGGCCGGACAGCACCAGGCGGTCGCCGTCGGCCAGCGCGTGGTCCTGTCCCGCGGCCGATCCGGCGGAGTCCTGGACACCGACCAGGCCCAGCCCGGGGAAGGCGTCCAGCGGCAGGTCGGCGACCTCGGTGCCGCGCAGCCGGGACTCGGGCCGGATCCGGACCCGGTGGATCGTCCGGTCGAGGTCGTAATGCTGCGCGACCGTGGCCGCGTAACCGCCGAAGTCGGCCGGCAGCTGCGTGGACGTGCGGTCGGGCAGCAGCCGGTTGCCCAGCAGCAGGGCGATCGCGCCCGTGCCCAGCAGCAGCGGCAGGCCCACGATCGCGAACTCGAAGAAGCCGAAACCACCGCCGCCGGCGCTGCGGGAGGCCTCGGCGACGATCACGTTGACCGGGCTGCCGGACAGGGTCAACAGCGCCCCGGCACTGGCCGCGAAGGCCATCGGGATCAGCATCTTCGACGGCGCCGTCCGCGCCCGGCGCGCCACCGAGACGGTGACCGGGAGCAGCGCGGCGGCGGCGCCGTTCGGGGTGATCGCCGCGGACAGCCCGCCGGCCAGCAGCATGATCGCGGCCAGCAACCGCTTGGGCCGGCTGCCGGCCCCGCCGACGATCACCTGGCCGGCCCAGGTCGTCACGCCGGCCGACTCGAGACCCTCGCTGACCACGAACAGGGTGGCGATGAAGATGACGACCGGATCGCCGAACCCGGCCACCACCTGGCCGGCGTCGAGCACGCCGGTGAAGTACAGGGCCAGGCCCGTCAGGATCGCGACGGTGCCGACCGGCAGCCGGTTCCAGACGAACAGGGCAACACACCCGGCCAGGATGATCAGGCTCACGGAGGCGGAGGACACGCCCCGATCCCATCACGTCGAGATTCGGGCGGGTGTCGGTGATGTTGCCCGGGGCGGCGAGCCGGGTTCGCCGGCCGGGGTGAGGATGGGCCCATGCTGATCGTTCACGTCGACATCGCCGTCGACCCGGGCCGGGTCGACGACTTCCTCCGCGCCACCATCGAGAACGCCACCGCGTCCATCCAGGAGCCGGGCGTCATCCGGTTCGACGCCGTCCAGGATCACGACGATCCGGCCCACGTCGTGCTGGTCGAGATCTACCGCGACGCCGACGCCGCGGCCGCGCACAAGACGACCGACCACTACGCGACCTGGCGGGACACGGTCGCCGACATGATGGCCCGGCCGCGCACGTCAGCGAAGTTCGCGGCGGTCTTCCCGGTCGCCGAGGCCGACTGGAGCTCGCAGCGATGACCGGACCGGTCCGGAGGGTGGCGGCGTGACCGGGCCCTTCGAGTTCGCGACGGCCGGCCGCGTGGTCTTCGGTGCCGGTCGCGCGACGGAGCTTCCGGCGCTGGTCGGCGGCTGGGGCGAGCGGGCGGTGGTGCTGACCGGGTCCCGGCCCGACCGGCACGCGTCCCTGATCACCGCCCTGCCCATGGACGTCGCCGTGGTGCCGGTCAGCGGGGAACCGACGGTGGACGCCGCCCGCGCCGCCGTCGCGGCGGCCCGTGAACACGGGGCGCAGGCGGTCCTCGGCATCGGCGGCGGCAGCGTCATCGACCTGGGCAAGACGGTCGCGATGCTGCTCGGCAACGGCGGCGATCCGCTGGACTATCTCGAGGTGGTCGGCCGCGGCCATCCCATCGGCCGGCCCTCGGTGCCCTTCGCGGCGGTGCCGACGACCGCCGGCACGGGGGCCGAGGTGACCATGAACGCGGTGCTCACCTCGCCCGAGCACGGGCGCAAGGCCAGCGTGCGGGCCCGGTCCATGCTGCCGGCCCTGGCCCTGGTCGACCCGCTGCTCACCGTCGACTGCCCGCCCGCCGTCACCGCGGCGAGCGGTCTGGACGCGCTGACCCAATGCCTGGAACCCCTGGTGTCGCGCCACCGGACCCCGATCACCGATGCCCTGGCCGCGGACGGGCTGCGGCACGCGGCCGCGGGGCTGCGCGCCGCGTACGCCGACGGGTCCGACGTGGCCGCACGCACCGAGATGGCGCTGTGCAGCCTGCTCGGCGGGATGTCCCTGGCCAACGCCAAGCTGGGCGCGGTGCACGGGTTCGCCGGGGTGATCGGCGGCCTGGTGCCGGTCGCGCACGGGGCGATCTGCGCGGCCCTGCTCGCGCCGGTCACCGAGGCCAACGTGCGGGCGCTGCGCGAGCGCGACCCGGACAACCCGGCCCTGGCCGCCTACCGGCGGGCCGCCGCCCTGCTCACCGGCGATCCCGGGGCGACGGTGGAGGACGGCGTCGAGTGGATCGCCCGCACGGTGCGCCTGCTCGGTGTCGGCGGGCTGGCCGCCGGCGGCCTGGACCCCGACCTGGTCGACGACGTCGTCGCCAAGACCGGCAGCTCCAGCAGCACCAAGGGCAACCCCATCGACCTCACCGAGGAGGAGCTGCGCCGGGCGCTGGTCGCCGCGCTCTGACGCCGGGGTCGCGGCGGGCTCGCCCGGGCCCGGCCGCGGATGTTCGGCCGGCGTCGGGCCGGTGGATGTTCCGCGGCCGTGGCTGAGGGGGCTGGGCGGACTGCGCGGGCAGCGGCGGTGTCGGAGCGGGGGACTAGGGTGGCGCCGACCGTCCGGCCCGGACGGCTGAGCCCGACGAGTCAGGAGTCGCGTGGCGCGTCGAGCGAGGTCCAGCCTGCCCACGGCCATGCTCCGCGCGATGATGCCGAGCCCGGCCGCGTCGAAGCGGGCGGTCAAGAAGGCGCAGCGATCGGCGACGAAGGCGGTGCGGGCCGCCGCCCGCACCTCGACCCGGGCCGCCACGACCGCGGCCACGACAACGGGGGCGTCCAGCTCCCGCCGGGCCGGCAGCCGCCCGGCCCGGTCGAGCGGGACGGCGCTGCCCGAGCTCTGGTCGCCCCCCGGCGGGAGCCGGTCGCAGCCCGACCCGGCCCGGCTCGGCCGCGGCCGCTGGTTCCAGCACCGGTTCACCGGCGTGGCCGGCAGCCGCGCCTACCGGGTGTACGTGCCCGCCGGGCTGCGACGCACCACCCGGGCGCCCCTGCTGCTGGCGTTGCACGGATGCACCCAGACCGGGCTGGACTTCGCCGCCGGCACCCGGTTCAACGACCTGGCCGACACCCACCGGTTCATCGTCGTCTACCCCGAGCAGTCGGCCACCCATCATGCGCAGCGGTGCTGGAACTGGTTCCGGTCCGGGCATCAGCTGCGGGCGGCCGGCGAGCCGGCCATCCTGGCCGGGATCGTCCGTCAGGTGGTGCAGGAAGCCACCCGCTGGCGGGTCGATCCCGACCGGATCTACGCGGCCGGCATCTCGGCCGGCGGCGGCATGGCGCTGATCCTCGCGGCGACCTACCCCGAGCTGTTCGCGGCGGTCGGCGTGCATTCGGCCCCGCCGTTCCGCACGGCCACCGGCCCGGCCGACGCGCTCGCCGTCATGCAGGGGGCCGGCCAGGCGCCCACGCCGCCCGCGCCGCTCCCCCCGTTGATCGTCTTCCAGGGGACCGCCGACGGGACCGTCCGCGCGGGCAACGCCGAACGGATCGCGGAGCAGTGGCTCTCCTCGCATCCGGAGGGGACCGTCGGGAAGGGGCGGCAGACCCGCAAGGACCCGCCCCGGACCAGCTCCGGACGCGGGCCGCGACCGCACCGGATCACCCGTTGGTCGGCCGGGCGTCAGGTCGTGCTGGAGCTCTGGGTGGTCGAGGGCCTCGGGCACGCCTGGTCCGGCGGCGCCGCCGACGGCACCTACAGCGACATCCGCGGTCCCCGGGCCAGCACCCAGATGTGGCGGTTCTTCGCCCGGCACGCGGCCGGCGGCCCGACGGGTCTGGCCGGGCGATGACCCGGACCGGGCCCTGACGCGGCACCGGTCCCGACGCCGCCGGCGCGCCGATCCCGCCGATGAACCCTCGCTGAAGCTGCCGGAATCCCACCCGGCCCCACCCGGCGCGACGGTGCTCCCACGGCGACGCGCCCGGGTCCGCCCGGTGGCCGCAGGCCGATCCCGACGGGTGACGGCCGACCCGGCCGCCGCGATCCGGCCCACGGGACGCGATCCGGCCGGTGCGGGCCGCGGCCGGAGGCACACCCGATCGGCGTTGATCACCCGATTGGGGGAGATTCGGGTCCCGATCAGATGACGTTGCGGTCATTGGGGGGACTCATGGTTGCGTCCAGCCGTGGAAACGCGTACTTGTGACACTAACAGCGTAGAAGAACGTCGAGACCGTGGCGGAGCGTGACCACTTTGGGGCAGTCAGGATCCGCCGAACTGGTCGACCCGGCGGTGCTCAAGTCCAGCTTCGCGGCCGTAGCGGTCCAGGGCGACGACGTCGCCATGTACTTCTACAACTACCTCTTCCTGATCCGGCCTGAACTCCGCTCGCTGTTCCCCCTGGCCATGGGCGAGCAGCGGGACCGCCTGCTCACCGCGCTGGGTCGGATCGTCGCGAACGTCGACCGGATGGACGAGCTGCAGCCCTATCTGGCCGGTCTCGGCCGGGATCACCGCCGGTTCGGCACCATCGCCGACCACTACCCGGCGGTCGGCGAGGCGCTGCTGGCCACGTTGGCCCATTTCACCGGCCCGGACTGGACGCGGGCCCTGGACACCGCCTGGGCCGCCGCCTATGCCCGGGTCGCCCGGGCGATGACGGACGGCGCGGCGGCGGCGCCCGGCCCGGCCTGGTACGACGGCGAGATCATCGAGATCGACCGCCGTTCCTTCGATCTCGCGGTGCTGCGGGTGCGGACCGGCGAGGAGGTGCCGTACCGGGCGGGACAGTCGATGGCCCTGCAGGCGACCGAGCTGCGCCCCCGGATCTGGCGGCCCTACACCCCGGCGTCGAAGCCGGGAACCCGCGAGTTCGACCTGCACGTGCGGGCGATCGGGGGCGGCACCCTGTCGACCGCCCTGGTGCGCGCGGCCCGCCCCGGGGAACCGGTGCGGTTCGGCGCCCCGTACGGCCGGATGGTCCTGGACCCGGCCGCCGTCCGGCCGCTGCTGATGATCGCCGGGGGAACCGGACTGGCGCCGATGCTGGCGATGCTCGAGGAACTCGCGGCGGCCGGGGGGCGCCCGACCCACCTGTTCCACGGGGCACGCACCGCCCGGGAGCTGTACGCGAACGACCGGCTCGAGCGGCTCGCCACCGACCACCGCGCCTGGCTCACGATCGAGACGGCCACGTCCGACGACGACGTCCGGGCCGGGGCGCACGGCCGGATCGGCGAGGTCGCCGCCGGCCGCGGTGAGTGGGCGGGGCACGACGTCTACGTCTGCGGATCACCGGAAATGGTCGAAGGAACGGTGAAAGCGCTGGTCTCCCGCGGGGTGTCGGAGGCCCGGATCGTCTTCGAGGAATTCGGGAAGGCCTGAGATGGGGGAAAGATACGGTGTCCGAGGGGAGCGCACGATGGTGATGCTGGAACCGATGTGGGAGACCGCCCGGCGGAGCGGCGCTGTCGATCCGCAGTGGCTGCAGACGGTGGAACTGCCCGATGCGCGGGCATTCTCGCGCGGCTACGACCGGGCCGCGGTGGACGGGCTGCTAGAGGACTGCGCCGACACGATCGCGGATCTGGTCGCGGCGCTGCGGATGGCCGAGGAGGAGATGGCCGAGCTGCGCCGGCAGGCGCGGACCCGGGCCGGCCGGCAGACGCGGGTCCGGAGTCAGGGGCAACGACGGGAACCGGCCCGGCGCAGCCGGTATCAGCGGGCGCTGCCGGCGGCCTGACCTCGGCCGGCCGCAGCCGGTGGTCAGTCGTCCACGCCGTCAGGCGCCCGCGCCGTCCGGCGCCCGACGACGCAGCCGAGCCGGACCGGAGCCGGACCGGAGCCCGCCGGCACAGCTGACGGGCCGGGCCGCCCGTCCGGCCAGGCCCGCCCGCCAGCCCCGTCCGCCCGGCCAGGCCCGCCCCGTCCGCCCGGCCCGTCAGCCGGGCGCGGCCACCCCGAGGCGCTGCCGGGCCTCGGCGGCCCACCATGGGTTGCCGCAGCGTTCGGCCAGCGCCAGCCCGCTGCGCCACAGGTCGCGCGCCTCGTCCGGCCGGCCCAGCACCAGGGCCAGATCGCCGAGCACCGTGTCGACCGGTCCGGCGACGAAGGAGCCCGTCCCGCCGCCGCCGACCTGCCCCCGGTACGCCCGCAATTCGAGATCCACCCGAGCCGCCTCGACCGGATCCGCCAGGTCCGAGGCCACCTTGCCGCGGAAGGTGAGCAGCAGGCTCCGAAAGAAGTTGTACGGCACCGGCGGGAGGTCGTGCCGGCCCCGCGCGGCCTCGTCCCGCCGTCCCAGGGCCAGCAGCGGCAGCGCCCGCAGGTCGGCGACCAGGGCGTCGTCCGAGGTGTCGATCTGGCCGAGCACCTCGGCCAGCTCGGCGACCCGGTGATCGGTGACCCGGACCGTGAGCAGGGCGAGCAGGCCGATCCCGGCGGCGTCGAAGGCGCCGCTGCTCATCAGCTTCTCGGTCGCCGTCCGGTAGTGGGTCTCGGCGTCGGCGAGCCGTCCGGTCAGGTGGGACATGGTGCCGCGCATCATCGCCACGAGCGCCGCGGCCTGGCTCCACCGGAATTTCTCGACCAGTTCGGCGACCCTCTCGACGTGCTCGGCCATCGCGGCGGCGTCCCCGTGCACGCACGCGGCCCGGGCCAGGCTGTGGTGCCCGACCAGGGCGAACACGGCCAGGCCGGGACCCTCGCCGATCTGCACGAGTTCGCGCCCCACCTCGCGTACCCGGTCGATGCCCACTTCGACGTCGACGCTGGAGACCCAGCCGTGCAGGACCAGTCCGATCAGGCCGGGGTCACCGACCTCCCGGGCCAGTCGCTCGCCCTCGCGGGCCAACCGCACCGAACGGTCGCGGTCGGCGACCTCGATGATCAGCGAGTACAGCAGGCGGCACCGGGTGGCCGGGTCGGGGACGGGGTCGGTACTGGTCAGGGCACGTTCGATGAGGGCGATCAGCTCGTCGTCCACGGTGCCGTAGGGCCGGGTCATCCATGGCGTCGGGAGATCCTTGGCGGTGATCGCCCGGATCAGCAGGTCGCTGCGTCCGGCGGCGTCGGCGAGCCGCATCGCCTGCCGGCGGGCGGCGAGCGAGTCCCTCGTGGCGCCCGCGGCCAGCTGGGCTCGGCTGAGCCGGGCGAGCAGGTCCACCCGCTCGGCCAGGTGCGGATCCGTGCCCGGATCGGCCGCGCGGCGCGGGTCGGGGCGGGCCTGGCCGGCCGGCACCCGGTCCAGATCGTGCAGGGCCTGGACGTACAGGTCGGCGGCCGTCTCGTGCGCGTACCGCGACTGTGCCATCTCTGCGGCCCGGCCGGCGGCGTCGACCGCGTTGCGGGCCGTCGCGGTGGCGGCGGCCTGGTGATAGTGGTGGGCCAGGGCGGCCGCGTCGTCCGGCCGGACGGACAGCACCGCCTCCGCGATCCGGCCGTGCCAGCGGCTGCGCCGCAACTTGGGCGCGTCCGCGTAGAGCGTGTCCCGGACCA
The DNA here is from genome assembly GCF_048594475.1 of Nakamurella sp. Classification (NCBI taxonomy): domain Bacteria; kingdom Bacillati; phylum Actinomycetota; class Actinomycetes; order Nakamurellales; family Nakamurellaceae; genus Nakamurella; species Nakamurella sp. The sequence goes on from NZ_JBMDXT010000583.1 coordinate 14,566, forward strand.
GCACGTGCGCGAACCGCACCGTGCCGGCGTCGGGCTCGGTGAGCAGGCCGGCCAGCACACCGGCCTCCAGCGCGTCCACGACGGCGTCCTCACCGACCTCGGCCGCCTGGATCAGCACGTCGACGTCGACGTCCCGCCCGATGACGGCGGCCAGCCGCAGGATCGAGACGGTCAGTTCGGGGAGCCGGGCGAACCGGCGGCGCAGGACGTCGCGCACACCCTCGGGCACCTTGGAGACCGCGACCAGGCCGCCCTCGCTGGCCAGCAGCCGGGCGCTCTCGGCCAGGTAGAAGGGGTTGCCGGCGGTGCGGTCGACCAGCGCGGCGACGACGTCAGGATCGGGCCGGACGCCGGCGACCGACCCGATCAACCGCTCGGCGTCGGTGCGGTTCAGGCCGCCCAGGGTCAGACGCACCGGCGGCAGGGCGGCCAGGCCGGCGAACACGTCCCGCAGCCCGTCGGGGACCTCGGCCGGCCGGTAGGCGGCGATCAGCAGTAACGGGACGCCGCCGGTCGCCGCGGCCACCGTGTCGAGCAGGGCGAGGGTCTCCGAGTCGCCGCGGTGCAGGTCGTCCAGCACCACCGCGATCGGGGCCGGACCGGTGGCCGCCGTCAGGTAGTCGATCAGGGCCCGGCTGAGCAGGAACCGGCCGCAGGAGGCGTCGGACTCGCCGGAGGTGCGGACGAGCTCGTCGAGCAGCGGCGCGAGCGCGGCCCGGCGGGGTCCGGGGTCGACCTCGGCCGCCAGCGCCCGGACGACTTCGACCCAGGCCCAGGCGGGCGGCGCGCCATCGGACTCGGGGCACCGCCCCACGACAACGCGCCAACCGTCGCCCCGCAGGTCCCGGACGAACCGCTCGACCAGGGTGGACTTGCCCGCCCCCGGCTCGCCGGCGACCAGCGCCACCCGGCGGTCGGCGCGGTCGGTGACCTGCGCCGCCGCCGACCGCAGGGTCGCCAACTCCGCCTCGCGGCCGACCATTCCGGGACCGTGCCGGTCACCACCGTCGTGGCGGGCCGGCGCGCCGGGATCGCCCGGACCCGGCGCCCCGCCTGCGGTGGCCGGACCCGGCCCTCCAGCCCCACCGGTGGCGGCGGGACCCGCCCGTCCGGGTGCGGCCGGTGTGGTGGGCGCAGCGCTTCCGGGCACCGTTTCGGCGGTCGCTCGCGCGGGCGACGCCGGCCCACGGTCCGCAGCCGCTCCGGGCGTGACGGGCCGCCCCGCGCGCGTCCCGGGAGCCGGAGCCGCGCCCGGCCGGGCCGGAACCCCGTCCGCCTCGGCCGGCGCCGCGCCCGGCGTTCCCGTGGCGGCCCGCCGGGGCGTCACCGGGACGACCAGCCGCTGGGCCAGCACATCGGCCTCGACCTGGATCAGGGCCGGCCCGGGGTCCATGCCGAGTTCGTCGGCCAGCAGGGACCGGGCCCGGCGGAGGGCGGCGAGCGCGTCGGCCTGGCGACCGGTGGCGTACAGGCTCATGGCCAGCAGCCGCCAGCCCTCCTCCCGCAGCGGGAATTCGCGGGTCAGCACCTCGGCCGCCACCACCGCCTCGGCGGCATCGCCGTCCCGGAGCACCGCCTCGCACCACCGTTCGCGGGCCACCGTGCGCAGGCTGTCCAGGCGGCCCGCCTCGGTCGACGCCCAGGCCTCGCCCTGGAACTCGGCGTAGGCCGGGCCGCGCCACAGGTCCAGGGCCTGCTGCAGCAGCGCGCGGGCGCCGGCCTCGCCGCCCGGTTCGGCCGCTCGGCGGATCAGCGCCTCGAACTGCCAGGCGTCGACCGCGTCCGGCGGGACCCGGATCGCGTACCCGGGCGGTTCGCTGACCAGGATCGTCGCGGGGGTGCGCGGCGCCCGGTCGGGCTCCAGCGCCCGGCGCAGGTGGGAGACGTACGCCTGCAGCGCGCCGATGGCGCGGGGCGGGGCCTCGCCGTTCCACAGATCCTCGACCAGCCGGTCGACCGACACGACCTGGCCGCGGGCGACCAGCAGCAGCGCCAGCACGCTGCGCTGCCGGGGTCCGCCGAGATCGGGGGCGGGCCGGTCCGGATCCCCGGTGGCGTCCAGCGCGCCCAGCACCCGCAACGACAGCATGATCCGGCGACTCTAACCCGGCCCCGGCCAGGTCGGGTGGGGTGTGCCGGAGACGGGGCACCGGCTCCCGCCCCGACGGCGCGACGCCGGCCGGGGGACCCGACGGCCGCTGCGGGAACCGCACGGCCGGAAACGTCACCGCACGGCCGGGAACGCAACCGCACGGCCGCCGCGGGAACCGCACGGCCGGGGGCGGAACGGCACGGCCGGGACGGGAACCGCTGGGCAGCGGCGAGAACCGAACGGCAGGGGCGGCCCCGCGCAGGTCTGCCCGGCCCGGCCGCAAGTGACCGCCAAGTGCCCTGCAACCTGCCCGGCCCACCCTTGGTCCGTGGGTGCCGATCCCGGTGCCCGCCTCCGCCCGACCGGACGATCAGCCTGGAGACGACCATGACCGCGACCGCCGCACCCCACCCGGACACCGCCGAGATGGTGTTCGTGCACAACTCGTTCCGCAAGCAGTTCGGCAACCTGCCCGGCCTGGTCCGGGCGGTGGACGCCGGGGACCGGGCCCGGGCCGCCGTGCTGGTCGAGTTTCTCGGGCAGCTGACCGCCGCGTTGCACCATCACCACGAGGGTGAGGACGAGCTGATGTGGCCCCTGCTGCTGGAGCGGGCGCCGGTCGACTCCGCCCTGATCCTGCGGATGGAGGAACAGCACGAGCGGATCGCCGAGCTGTACCGGGAGGCGGATCGGTCCGCGGCCGCGTTCGCCGCGGATCCGACGCCGGCCGCCCGGGACGCACTGGCCGACGTGCTGACCGATCTCAACGACGCGCTCGGCGAGCACCTGCACGACGAGGAGGCCCACATCCTGCCGCTGGTGGAACGGGTCATCACGGTGCCGGAATGGCAGGCCCTGGCCGAACGCGGCCGGGCCGGCATCCCGAAGGACAAGCAGTTGGTGTTCCTGGGCTTCCTGCTGGACGCCAACACCCCCGAGCGCGGCCGGGCGATGCTCGCCGCGTCGCCGGCGCCAGCCCGGATGGCCTGGACCCTGCTGGGCCGGCGGGCCTTCCGCCGGGAGTACCGCCGGATCTACGGCGCCGACCCGTCCTGAATCGACCGGAGGGCGTCACTCGATCGATGACCGGCGTAGCGCTGTGCGATGGGCGGCTGGTCCGGGTGGGTTGTTCCGCCGCGCCGTCGGCCCATCGGCAACGGCAGCGGTATCGGCAGGCGCCGAGCCGGCCTCTGAGCTGTCGGTCGGACGGAGCGACCGGGGCCCGGGTCGGTGTTCTCCTACTGGGGGGAGTGAACAACGACCCGGGCCCAGCTCGTCAGGGTGGTCGCTCCGTTCCCCGATTCGATGCCCGCTCCCGAGCCGTCAGGCGTGCGCCGCGCGGTGAGCGGCGGTGAGTTCGGTGTAGTGCCGGGCGTTCTCCCGCACTCCGGCCTGCTCCTGGGTCGTCAGTTCGCGCCGCACCTTTCCGGGGACCCCGGCCACCAGCGAGCCGGGCGGGATCTGAGCGCCTTCCAGCACCACCGCACCGGCGGCGACCATCGAACCCCGGCCGACCACGGCGCCGTTGAGCACGACGGCGCCCATCCCGATCAGGCAATCGTCCTCGATGGTGCAGCCGTGCACGACCGCGGCGTGCCCGATGCTCACACCCGAGCCCACGGTGCACGGGAAGTCCGGATCGGCGTGCAGCACGACGCCGTCCTGCAGGTTGCTGCCCTCGCCGATGGTGATCGTCGTGGTGTCGCCGCGGACCACGGCGCTGTAGAACACCCCGGTCCGTTCGCCGATCGTGACGTCACCGATGACGGCGGCCGTGGGGGCGACCCAGGCGGTGTCGGCGACGGCGGGGGTGTGGCCGGCCAGTGGGATCAGCGGCATCGATCGGTCTCCTCGGGGCTGGGGCGGGCGGGAACGGACGGACAGGATTCGGGCGGAGCACGGTCAGGGGTGGTCGCGCGGCACCGTGACCGCGGTCAACCGGGCCCCGGCGGGCAGCCCGGACCAGGGCCCGGTGATCTCGACGACGGCGAACGCCGACGTGGGGAACTTCTTCTCCAGGGCGGCGCGGGCGCAGGCGTCCGATCGGGGGCCGGCGAGTTCGTCGGCGAGGTCGGGCAGGCCCGGGGAGTGGCCGACGACCAGCAGCGAGGTCACCGCATCGGGCACGTCCCGCAGCAGATCGAGGATCTCGTCGGCCTCGGCGGCGTAGATCTCCTCCCGGTGCTCGACGTGACCGGCGGTCAGGTTGGCGGCGTCCAGGGTCTGCCGGGTGCGGGTGGCGGTCGAGCACAGGACCAGGTCGAACCGGTCGAGCAGGAGCCGGATGTGCTCGCCGGCGAACGCCGCCTGCCGGCGACCGCGATCGGCCAGCGGCCGGTCGTGGTCGGGGACCCCATCGGGGTAGGCGGACTTCCCGTGGCGCAACAGGACCAGAGTGCGGATCATGCACGGACCACCCGTCCGGAACGCCTCGCCGGTTCGGCCGTCCCGGCTCGGCCCGGCGGGCGACGGGGGTCGGTTCGCTGACGCTCGCTCATCGGCCCATCCAACCGTGCGCGGTGCGGCCGCACACCCCGAGCGGTCACCGGCGGATGGGCAATAGGGTGATCCTCCATGGCGACGGGGCAGAGCGAGATCACCCTGCGGTTCCTGGCGGCCCCGACGGAGGTGGCCTCTCTGGGCGGGTCCATCCATGGCGGCCGGGTGCTCGAGTGGATCGACAAGTCGGCGTACGCGCTGGCCGTCGG